>DATIEH010000075.1:0-28152 GCA_035455905.1 Binatia bacterium
GATTCAACCACAGAAGACCGGCCGCGGCAAAGCATCGGACGAAAGGAGAAATCTTGACCTGGAGCTTTCGAGTAGATGGAATATCAAGAAAGACTTCTCGCTCCGCTCGAAATGACAAATAGGTTTGGAATACTGCCATGCCCCATGTCGTAAGCCAGCAGTGTGCGTTTAGATGATTGAGACAAACGCTATTGCCATTCCGATCCTGGTCGCGGCTAGGCCTGATGCGTTCAGGATGAACGGCTAAAATGGCCCTGAGGGCAGCTCAGGCCATTCTGATAACAGTCTTCCATAGCCAGGGATGCGGTAATGCTGTCCGAGTTTCGACAAAATCACCCAGAGCATCGCCGGATTGCTCGCGACGATCGGTAGCCTCAGCTCATCTTCCATTTTTTGCAATACCGGCAGCGGATCGAGCAGCGCACCCTGGAAATAGATCGCGTCGACAGCGGAATACTTCGCGAGACTCTCGTGGGTGAGCGCCTCGACATCGCTCGCCGTGAGCTTTTGCGCATCCGTATGAGCGCGCAAGGTTTGCGGCGGGTACAGCGATTCGATCTCGAATTCCGCGAGATAGTCTCGGTACAATTTTTTAAGCTCGTCGTCCACCGGCGTCATCAAGAGAATGTTTTTGGCGCGGAAAGCTTTGAGGGCCGCTACTGAGGATCGAAGCGCTAGGGCAACGGGTTTTTCGATTTTCGCAACGACGCGCTGCCACATTCCCGGATTGAGAGCTTCCTTGGGAGCGCCACTGATGATGATGCCGTTCCAACCATGTTGCCCGCTGAGTTCCTGCACTTTGCTGATGAGTGTATCGAGCTTTCCCCGTGCATCGTACAGGGAGCCTTTAATGCCGGTTTCCTGCACGAAGCTAAATGAGATATCTCTGGGGATGAAGGCTCTGAAGCTGTCGTGGTGTGGGCTCGAAGGAGCGCTTGAGCCGATAAAACCGATCTTGGTTGGCATAAGCTTTCCCGCGTGCGCTTGGAGGTGTCACTTCGACGGCGCTTCTGAAGCCAGCGCGCCACGGATGCCCCAATCGCTTTTCTCCATGTCGTGAAATAACACGTTCAGCGACTCCGGTTTGACGTTCAGAACTTCTTCGAAGTCTTTGGAGATTCGTCTGACCATTTCACTCTTTTGTTCTTTGCTTCTTCCTGCATACATATAAATATGAACGACCGGCATTTGGACCTCCTAAAAAAGTTGTTTCACCCATACGAAAGGCGGCGCGGAAAGGCAACCGCTCGCAATCTCTTGACAGCAGCACGCCGATCGTATGATGATAAAAATTGATTCGGGAGGGCAACAGCGTGGAAAGAATTATCAATGCGTGGCTCAATTTAGTTGTTTCCGAACAGGCTTCATTTTTTATCAAATCCGGTATCTTTTTATTTGTTTGTGGTGCCACGCTGTTTTTTGCTCTGGGTGCGAGTTACCCCGCGGTGCACGATACGCTGCACAACGTCCGTCACGCCTTGGCCGTTGTTCCTTGTCATTGATCAGGATCATCAGTTTAGCCTCATTCACGGCGGTCTTTTTGCTCGTTGTACCGGCACGGGCCGACGAGCTCAACATCTACTTCAAAACCACACCGAATATCGAACGGCTTCGTCCCTACGCCGATCCCGCGACCATGTCGCTGCTCGTCACCGACGCGAACGGGCGACCGCTGACGGATGGATCTGTGACGATCCGGCTCGATGCTCCGCGATCCGGCGGTTTCTTTTCCACCGATTTTCCTTGGGTGGAAGGTACGCGTCTCCAGGAGATGCAACTGGATTTGCGCAGAGGCCGCGCCAATTGGAAATATCTTTTTCCGATCCGAGGCCAGTATCGGCTCGCGGTAAATGTCAGCACGGCAGACGGGCGTAAAGAGAGCAAGCAATTTACTTTCAATGTGCGTGAGAATGAAAAGAAGTGGGGCACGTTGGCGGCCTTTTCGACCGGCTTATTTTTTCTAGGGTTTATTGCCGGTAGGGTATTCACCGACGTGCCCAAGGGAATTGTCATCATTGTGTTCGCGCTGCTCGCGGCATCCGGAACCCGCGCCGATAATAACTCCAGCGATAACGACGCAGGCGCGGCATTGGAGGTAGGGCCGGCAATGGTCGGTCAGCCGACGCTGGTGCATTGGCGGTTTAAGAATCACATCGACTCAGCGTCGTCGCGGGTGCTGCTCTCACTCGCAATCGTTCACTTGGAAAAAGCCAAGACAGTTTTCGAGGTCGAAAGGATTCCTGTTCCCGGGGAGTTCGCGATGAATTTTCAGTTTACCGATGGCGCGGAATACCGTCTGGTGGCCGTCGGGGAGGAAGCGGGAAGCGCGCCGATACGCAGCGAGAAAATTATTTCTGTGAGCGCCTTGGAGCCTCCGACCAAGGCCATGATTCCGGCATTCGGCTATTTTATCGGTTTAATCGCGCTCGGACTGATCGCTGGCCGATGGAGTAAACGCCGAGATACCGTGAAGCGTGAGGAGTAAAACGAATTCCACTCACTCCTTACCCCTTGCTCAATCCTAACCGGGTTTAGTTTTCCGAAACGTCGATCAGCACGCCGTCCGGATCCGATAGCTGGAATTGGCCGAAGCAGCAGGTGGCAAGGAGCTTCTGCCGAACTTCACGCTCGGGATTTTTCTCCGGGCGATCTTCGTGGGGAAGCAGATGCACGCTTTTTTCCAAGTCAGCTTTGAAAGCGGTCATGCTTTCCACTTTGAATCCGATATGATCGAGCGCTGGGCGTTCGATTCCTGAGCCGTAAAAATCTGCGATCTTCCACGGCATGACGGCAAGAGTGACTCTGCCGTCCGAAAGATAGTGATTGGGGTCGCCGGAAGGCTTTTCCAGTTCAGTTAACTCGAATACTTCGCGATAGAATTCTGCGCATTGTTCGGGCTCGACACAGCGCAAGCCAAAATGTCCGATGTGTCGTTTGCGCTCTTCTACTTTGTCCGTATAAAGATCACGGCGGTTATCCATATTTAGCTGCGAAAGATCAAAGACGTTTCCCGCGGGATCATGTGTGCTGATGCCGGCAAAGGGCCGGTTGCTGGGCCGCTTGAGCACTTCGATCTTCGGATATTTTTCTTTCATACGGGAATAAACCAACTCGACATCCTGCACCTCAAACCCGAAGTGGTCGAAGCCGGCCTGGCGGCCGGGCGCCCTGGGATTTAGGTTCAATCCCACATAACCGTCGCCGACCACCACCGCTCCTCCCGCCCGTTGCAGGCTCGATCTTCGCATTTGAAAAACGTCATGATAAAAATCACCTTCGGTATTCGCATTGCTGGTTACGATCGCCATATGGCGCATTTGTGCAAACATGAGCTCCTCCGGTGGGACTTCGAGATGAGACTAAGCTAGTTGAACTGAGACTGGATTGTCAACCCAAATACGCTGGAACGTTGGAGTCCTGGAGTGGTGGAATGATGGGCCAGAAACACAACACTCCAGTACTCCATCGCTCCAGTCTGCGAATTACACGTTGACGACCACGACACCCTTGGGTTCGAGATAGTAGTCCAACGCCTCGGGACCATGTTCCCGGCCGACGCCGCTGGATTTCACGCCGCCAAACGGAAGCTCGTCATAGCCATAGTGAAGCGAGTTCACCCAGACATTTCCCGCCTGAAGCTTCTCGATCGCTTTATTGGCGTGCAGCAAATTTCGCGTCCAGATCGAGGAGCCGAGGCCGAATTCCGACGCGTTGGCTTTTTCGAGCGCTTCGTCGAGGGTCTTAAACGTGTAGGCTGGCAGCGCGGGGCCAAAAACCTCTTCTTTGGTCATCCGTGCATCGTCAGGGACATTGCTCATTAATGTCGGGAGATAATAAAAGCCTTTATCGAAGTCGCCGCCCTTGGGCCGTTCGCCGCCGAAAAGAACTTTCGCGCCGCGACTCTTGGCATCTTCAACTTGCTCTTCGACTTCCTGCCGTTGTGAACCCAGATGGATCGGGCCCATGCGGCTTTCTTTGTTGGCGCCGTTGCCAACGGTTTTCTTCTTCAGGATTTCCACCAGACCGCCGAGGAAATTATCGGCGATCGATTCCTGCAGAAACAGTCGCTTGACGCCAAGGCACATCTGGCCGCAGTTGAAATAACGCCCCACATCGGCCATTTTTACGGCCAAGTCTAAATTGGCATCCTCCATGACGATCATCGGATCGCTGCCGCCGAGCTCTAATGTAACGCGTTTGATTTCACGTCCGGCGACTTCCATGACATGACGACCCACCGGTGTCGAGCCGGTGAAAGCGATGCGGCGAATACGCGGGTTACGCAAAAGTTCCTCGCCGACACTACCGCCCGGCCCAGTCACAATATTTACGGTACCCTTCGGCAAGGTTTTTTGCGCTTTGCCCTCGCCGAAGGTTGCCTGAGCGATGAGCTCGATAACTCTAATGGTTGCCAGCGGCGTGGTACTCGCCGGTTTGATGATGATCGTATTGCCGGCGGCAAGCGCGGGGCCGAGCTTAGTTCCCATAAGTGTCAGCGGAAAATTCCACGGCACGATACCGCCACAAACACCGATCGGTTGGCGTACGACCATGCCGTAGGCGCCCTTTTGCGGCAGCGGCACATGGGATCCGCGCACCTTGGAAGCGAGTCCTGCATAAAATTCCAAGCCATGCACGAGATGGTGAATTTCCAATCCGGCTTCGAAAAGGGTCTTTCCTTGTTCCTGGGTGAGCAATTGAGCAATCTCGCCGCTGTTCTTCTTGATCAACTCGCCGGCATTCATCAGCGCGACGCCGCGATCTTCGGGTGAGACATCCGACCACACTTTGAACGCTTCTTCGGCAGCTTGGATCGCCTGCTGAACGTCCTTATCGTTACCCTGTGGTACGGTGTCGACCGTCGCACCCGTTGCGGGATTGCGAACTTCAGTGGTGTTCTTGGTTACCGAATCGACGGATTCGCCGCCGATAAACATCTTGGCCATGAGCAAACCTCCAGTGGTGAATTGGTGAATAGTGACTCAGTGAGTTAGTGATGGGGTGACTCCTTGTCTGCTAAGTCACTGACCCCTAATTCACTAGACTACTGCTTACTTTCCTTTAAACTGCGCGGTGCGTTTTTCGAGATAAGCCTTGACGCCCTCCTGGCCGTCTTCGCTGCCGAAGGTCTGCGCCAGCAGTTCACGCTCGAAGGCCAGCCCGTCCGGCAAAGAGAGCTCGAGGCCGGTTTGAATCGCGCGCTTGACCTTGCCGACGGCAAGACTGCTTTTATTTGGCACCACGAACTGGCGGGCGTAATCCAGAACCTCGTCCATGAAGTGGTCCTTTTCGTAAACATAATGAATCAAACCCATTTCGAGCGCTTCTTCGAACGCAATCGTTTTGCCGGTCGCACAGAGTTCCATCGCGCGCGCCTTGCCGACCAGCCGCGGCAGGCGTTGGGTTCCGCCCATTCCCGGCATCACGCCGAGATTGATTTCCGCGAGACCGCAGCGGCCGCCTTCTTTTTTGGCGATGCGGATGTCGCATGCCATCGCGATTTCCAAGCCGCCGCCGACCGCATGGCCATTGATTGCCGCGATGACGATCTTGGGCGTGTTTTCCAAGCGCATCAGGACTTCATGGCCGTGCAGTGCAAAGTTGTTTTTGAAACCCAGTGACTGTTTCGAAAGCATGTTGATGTCGGCGCCGGCGGAAAAAAACTTTTCGACCTTTCCGGTGATCACGAGCGCATGAACGTCGTCGTTAAAACGAGCATCCAAAATCGCCGCATCCAATTCCTTCAGTAATTCCGTCGTGTAACTGTTAACGGGCGGTCGGTTGATTTCCAAGACGGCGATACCGTTATCGACGCGGCTCTCGATCATTTTCGCATCAGCCATAACCCATCCTCCTCGAGAAGATTCAATAGAGTCAATTAGCCGGCATCCTACCGCAAGTCAAGGTGGCATGCGGGCCGAGGCCAAGTTGTCCGAGGTCAAACCGGCAACGACGAGGCACATCACTTGATTTGGAAACCACTTTGAACTGTGGCATGAGTAAAGAAATTTTTTCAGCTGGAGGCAGGATGAAAGTCAGACCGAAGAGACAACCGATCAAATGGCCCGATGGCGCACGTATTGCGATCACGCCGTGCGTCGCCTTCGAAACTTGGCCGGAGGATCTCGGCGGGCCCAACACATTGCAGCAAGAGAATCGACGCAGTTTTCCACGCAACGCGGTGACGAAACGAAATCTTGCGATCATTACGGATCGCGAGTTCGGTGAACGGGTCGGGATTTACCGAATGCTGGAGGTGTTCGAGAGCGAAAAAATTCAAACGAGCTTTTTTCCGACCGGTATCACGGTGCAAAATTATCCTGAGATCTTTAAAGAAATCGCCGAACAGGGACACGAAGTGGGTACGGAAACCTGGATCCATGATTACAGCTACATGAAAAAGCGTGACCAGGAGAAAAAGGACCTCAAGAAGACCGTTGAGGCGGTGAGACAAGTCGTCGGTAAGGCGCCCGTGGGCTATCTTTCCACTGGGGTCGCGCCGAGCGCATCAACGCCGGAAATTATTCTGGAGCTCGGCTATACCTATTGGATGGATCCGCAGCATCAAGAGACGCCCTATACGCTCAAAATAAAAAAACAAGAATTGACGGTGCTGTCCTATTTTCAGGATTTGAACGACTATTCGAGCTATCAGCGCGCCGGCAGGACGCCGCGGGATCTGTTGCAGATGTGGAAGGACTGCTTCGATTGCCTTTACGAGGAAGGGGAGCGAGATCCGAAGTTCATGATGTGGGGAAATCATCCGTTTGTCGGCGGACGGCCGTTTCGGGCATTATTGTTGCGCGAATTCATTCGTTACGCGAAAAGCCACGGAAAAGTGTGGTTCGCGCCGGCGGGTGAAATCGCCAAGTGGTACCGCGAAAACTATCACGACGCGCAGGTTGAAGAGTGGCCGAACTTTGCGCACGCCGGCAGGCCAGGAAAGATTTCGGATCTGACGAAGCTATAGATCCTGAGGGCGCGCCGGATGCTGCGCCCCTATATAGTACCGAGTTGGCAAAGAAAAAACATTCTGACGAGATTCTGAAGCGCGGCCTCGAGGAACTTGCAAAAGCAGGAGTGACTCCGGATGGCGACGCCTCGGCGCAGGTACAGAGTCTTAAGGGTCAATTCGGCATCGCACGAGAACGCGACCTAGCGGTGATCTATTCATTGGGGAAAACCGTCGATCGCGCGGCCCTCGACGCTCTGGACGAGATCGACCGCAACACGAGCGACAAGGAGTACAAGAAGGAAATCAAGCGAGCGCTGTTCAAATTATCACAACGCGGTCTTGATGTGGCGCGAGAGAGGGTGGGGCATCAAGCGGCGCAGGCGCCGTTGTTCACTCACGAGCCCGACACCGAAGCCTACATGTCAGCCGTCGATGGGGGAGGCGGCCGATTGATTTGGCTCGCCAAGGTACAGCCGGGGCACGGAGTACAAGTCATCCAAACGATGCTGCACGATCGCGACGGTTTGTTGCGGATCGGCGGCGCTCACCTGCGGCGTAAAGAGATGCGGAAAACGTTTCAGGAACTTCAGCGGCAACACAGCCTCAGTATGATTCCGATTCCGTGGGAGTTTGCTGATTGGGCAATTTACGAAGGGTATGAAAAGGCCAAGGCACGCGGTCAAAGCGGACTGGAAAGGTTCCATGAGCTGCGCTCGATCATCGGAACCGAAAAGCCGAAGGAACAAACCCATCCGATCTATCGGAAAATCGATGCCGGAGAGGTACGGCAAGGTCCCTGGCGCGAACAATCACGACGGATCTTGGATGAGCCGGAGCTGCGCTACTGGGTGCTGACCGATGACTGGATTCAGCGATTTCTCACACAGATTCAAGAAGCGCAGACTAGCCGGCTGGTGCTCAATCCACTGCAAAAAGAAGAGCGCATGAGCGCCATTGTGCGCGAGGCGGTAAAGACGCTGTGCTCCGGTGAAGACGGCCGAGCGTTCACACGTCGCATGGAAGACATGGCGCTCTATTTTGCCGAGACGCGCCGGACCGAGGTCGCCAAACTTTCATTGGCAGTTGCTCTTCAAGTGGGCGAGGGAGATCCAGGGCCACTGGACGTCTCGTTTCTGACCGGGCTCGTGCAGAAAAGCTTCGCGGTCTTGCTCTCCCAGGAGAAGGCCAAACAGGAAGAGGATCCATCATCCCTGATCGTCAAGCCCTAAAGCCCCGATAGCATTTGAGCCTGGTCGATTTGCGGGCTTCTCCTTTTCGAGCGGAAATATCCGTCACTCCGGGCCCAATGACCCATTTTCCGATCATCGTTCGTTCTATAAAGTGGGAGTCGGCGTCGGACCGTTGGTCGCCTATTTGACGGCGTGGTCGCTATTTGGATTGCAACGGATTATAATATGGGAAATTCCATTTCTGGGTTCTAAGGTCGTCGCTGTCAGATTTGCCGTGAGCTTCTTCTTTCCCTTTCTCGCCGGTTGGCTCTGCGAAATAGCCTGGAACAAGTTTCACAGCTAGTCTTCAATGAAGCGAAGAGAGTTCTTGAAAATCGCCGCTGGCGCGAGCCTCTCGGTGCCGTCGCTGTTTGGCTGCACGCCTGAGATCACCCCGACGGATCAGACCACCGGTTTGTCGCTCTGGAGTTTTTCCGGGGATGTGACCGATACGAGTGCGCTGGTTTGGTTGCGCGCTGACGCCGGCACTGAAGCCGCGGTACAGTACGCAAAAGATTATTATATGACGATGGACTACAAGTCGACCAAGCCGGTGGCCGTCGGTCCCGAGTCGGACTACACCGCGACGCTTTCGCTCGATGATCTGCAGCCGGCAACACGCTACTACTATCGCGCCGCGGTCGTGGGAAAGAAGCCAGGGGCGGTCGGAACCTTTGTTACCGCGCCCGCGCCGAGTGCTGATTCCAAGGTAGTTTTTTGCTTCAGTGGCGATACGCGTGAAAGTTACCGGCCGTTTTTGATCATGAATGCGGTGCGAGCACAGCGGCCCGACTTTTTTCTGCACCTGGGTGATACTATTTACGCGGATCGGAACGGAACCGCGCACCGGCTCGCGGAATTTTGGCAGAAATATCGGACCAACCGAGATGACCTCTCAACTGAGTATTGTTTCAATCAAACCAGTGTCTATGTCACCTGGGATGATCATGAAGTGACGGACAACTATTTGCCGGGCGAGCCGCTGGCGCCGATCGGTCAACGCGCGTTTTTGGATTACTGGCCGATTCGCCACGCCGCCGGCGATCCGACGCGTATTTATCGTTCTTTTCGCTGGGGTAAGAGCGTCGAGCTTTTTATTCTCGATACCCGGCAATATCGAAATTTGAAGAAAGGCACGATGTTAGGAGATGTGCAAAGGGAATGGCTCCTCGATGGAGTCGCCAAATCGCCGGCGCTGTTCAAATTCATTGCAACGAGCGTGACGATGGCCGGCGGGGGCAGTGATCGCTGGGATGGATTTCCAAAGGAAAGGCAACAAATCTTACGGTACGTCAACGAGAAAAAAATTCACGGCGTGGTGTTTTTAAGCGCCGACATGCACTACGCCGCGATCACCAACATTCCCAAGAGCGGTGGCATCAAAGACATCACCGCGGGCCCGCTTGGTGCTCCACTCAACAGAATCACCAATGGGACGGCGCGCCGATTTGACTTCTTCCTGGCGGAAAACTTCAATTTTGGGAAGATCACCGTCGATCCGAAGAACGAACCGGGAAAGGCATCGCTCGAGTTCATTGATCAAGACAACAAGGTTTTTTACCAAAACACGCTCCCTGCCGATTGACCATCTCGAATGGAGCACAGTGCGGCAGTAAAGCTCAATTCCTGGCGTGGCGGTACTGAAGCGCCTCGGGATTGAGCGCGCGAGTTAGTTTACCTTCCATATAGTCGAGAATATTTGTCACCGCATTCTCAGCGAACCCTTCGAAGCCGGAATCTGTCGGCCATCCCAAGTGCGGCGTCAGCACCACATTGTCGAGCTCGGGCAGCGGATGATTCCTGGGCAGCGGCTCCTGGACGAAAACGTCTAGAGCGGCGCCGGCAATGGCTTTTTCTCCGAGGATTTTGATCAGCGCGGGTTCGTCGACAATCGCACCACGTGCCGTATTGATCAGATAGGCTGATTTTTTCATTAGTCGTAGCCGTGCTTCGTTAAGTAAATTTTTGCTTTGCTCCGAAAGCGCGAGGTGAATCGAAATCACGTCAGCGGTCTTGAGCACTTCTTCAAGAGAAATGAATGTCGCGCCGGATCTGGCGGCACGCTCTTGAGTCAGCGTCGGGCCCCAGGCAATCACATTCATACCGAAAGCGCGCGCAACGGCAGCGACCTCTGTCCCGATTTTGCCTAGGCCCAAAATTCCAAGAGCCTTTCCCTTGAGCACATACCCCAATACGAGCGGCCATTCGCCGCGGCGCATCGCGGCATCGCTCTGAGGAATGCGCCGCATCACGGCAAGCATCAGGCCGAAAGTTAATTCGGTTGTGCTGTTGCCGCCTGGAGCGAGGCTGACCACAACACCGCGACGGGTCGCTGCCTCCATATCCACGTGGTACGCGTGGTTGCCGGTCTGAGAAATGTATTCGAGATCGGGCAACTGCTCGAAAAGCGATGCTGTGAATTTGGTGCGCTCGCGTACCGGAATGATTGCTTGCGAGCCGCGCAGAGCCTCAGCCAGCGCGGCCTCGGTAGGCAGTTTATCTGTGAGGATGTGAACTTCGGCCTTGGTGCGCAGCCGCTGGATCGCGTCTGTCAACTCAAACGCGCGCTGGTAATCGTCGAGAACGGTGACTTTCACTTAGAGATAACGGCGATTCCCGCAATTTCGATCAGATAATCGGGGTGAGCGAGCCCCTTGACGATTACGAGCGTGCTGGTCGGCGGATTTTTCTTGTATTGCTGTTGCCGTACCTCGTTGTAACCTTCGCGATACTCGCGGTCCACAATGTAGGTGGTGGTCATCACAAGGTCATCTATGCTCCCGCCGGCAGCTTTCAGCACCGCTTTGAGGTTGGCGTAAACCTGCTCGGTCTGCGCTTTGATATCGCCTCTCCCCACAACGTTGCCGTCCTTGTCCGAAGCGGTCTGTCCGGCAATGAACAGGAGTTTGCCACCTTGGTTGAGGATAGCCTGGCTGTAGCGCGGGCGAGGATCGTTCAGGGACTTCGGTTGGATTATCTTTCGTGCCATGGTTCTGCCTCCTGGGTTAAAAGGTTAGAGTATTGGAGTACTGGAGTGTTGGTTTCCTTGTCGACCCAATACTTCATCGCTCCGTCACTCCAGTCTTTTATTTGGTTGGATAGCGTTTTGCCATCTCGTTAAAAAAGTTTTCCTTCTCCAGCTCCTGCAGAAAGCTCAAGTCGACGAACTGCTCCGGCTTCGCGGCTTTCGCCTGGGGCATTTTTTCCGCCAGCATATCGAGCATGAACTGGATACCTTTCAGAGTCGGGTAGGGTTTTTTCGGGATCGAATGGATGTAGCCATTGTAAGAATCCTCGAGAACTTCCGGATCGTTGGTGCGCATATACTTCGCGAAGACGCGCTGCGCTTCCTTTTTGTTCGCATAAATATAATAAATCGCTTCGACAAAGCCCTTTAGAGCGTTCTTGACCACATCATGATTGCTCTGAGCATAAGCCCGCGAGGTGGCAAAGCCGTTCCCCTGAACTTCGACACCGAGGTCGGCAATCTGCAGCAGCTCGACAAAACCCGCCTTTCGCGCCGGAGCCGCCGAAGACGAGGTGAAAAAGGTTGCGTCGATTTTGCCGGCCGACATGGCGGCGAGCCGCTCCGCGTCGGGTCCGGTCGGTAAAAGGGTGAGATCCTTCGGCTGCAAATTCAAATGTTTCATCAGGATTAAGGCAGCATAGTTCGTGGCCGCGCCGAAGCCGCTGATCCCGAACCTTTTGCCTTTGAGCTGCTCGAGTTTCGTAATGCCAGGTCGGGCAAAAACGATTTGATCGTAGGTCGTTTCGACTGCGGCGACGAGCACGAGATCAAATCCGGTTAAATCCGCTTGCACCACCGTGCCGATGTTGACGATGGGTGGATCGCCACCGGCAAGCGCCTGGGTGGCGATCTGGCCGCCACGCAAAAAGATCGGCTCGACCTCCAATCCATACTTGTTGAACAGCCCCACTTCTTTCGCCACCCAGACGTTGGACTGCCGAAAACTCAACGACGGATAACCGATACGAATCTTCTTAAGAGTTTGCGCTGACGCGGGTGTCGCGAGCGCGACGGCAATGAAAAAGACGCCCATGAGATAATGAAAAACCCGTTTCATTGAATAAAAGCCTTTCTATGAATGTGATCCTGTTTTCTTGCTCTATTTGCCAAGCTGTTTCAATGCCTCGTCAATGAAGGAATTATCGACGTACTCGGTGAGTGGCGGGATTTTCTTGCCCTGATAAAGCCCTTCCTTGGCGCGAAGTTCCATGGTCTTGTCGTAGGAGACTTTGCTGACCAGCCCGTCCTTCGGAAAGGGTTGGAAATCCTGCACGAGGTACTTGTAATCATCCTCAGCGCTTTCGCGCGTTGATTTGAGCACCTTCATGTGGATTGAAATGGCTTCCTCCTTGTTTTTCGGTTCGTAGAGCCAGCGGGTCGCCTCGATCATCGATTTCAGATAGCGCACGACCTCGGCACGGTTCGATTTGAGATAGTTGGCATGGGCGAAATCCGTGGTGAATAGAATCGGACCCAGATATTCATGGAAGTTGGCGAGCTTGCGAAAACCGTCCTTGGCCGCGCGAAAGGTAAATGGTGGCCCCATGAATGAAGCTTGCACCGAGCCGCCTTTGAGGGCGGCATAGCGCTCCGGCGAAGTGCCGACGACCAAAAGCTTGTAATCGTTTTCTTTGAGCTTATAGGCTTTTTCCAAAACCTCGTGCACCATCAGAGTCGTGCCGCCGGTCAAGGTGCTCACACCGAGGGTTTTGCCTTTCAAATCCGCGCCAGTTTTGATCTCCGGCCGCGCATAGATGTCGTATGGAATTTTTTCCATATTGGCGGCGATGATTTTGACCTTGGCACCTTTTTCCGCGGCGCCGATCACGTAATCGGGATTGATACGCCCGATGGGAATGGTCTCGCTAAGCACGGCACGCACGACATTCGTCGCGCCGCGGATAATGATGACTTCCACTTGGATACCGTTCTTCTCGAAGATCTTTTTCTGCTCGGCGACGTAGAGCGGCCAACTCGATGACGTATTGCCGCTCTGGGTGAAGCGCATTTTCAATGTTCCGCCATCCGCCGCCTGGGCTACGCCCATAAGAGCCAGAAAGGCAATTGCCAAACTTAAAAATCGTCTCAAATAGCTCATACCAAGCACCCTCTTTCTGCTGAAACTACATCTGAGTAAAGCCGCCCGAGGCATTGACTTCCTCTTCAATCTGTTTCCAGACGACATTTTCTAACTCGATAAAGGTACGATCGGAGCGCATCTCCATCCGTCTTGGACGCTCGAGCGGGACGGGAAATTCAGATCGGATCGTGCCTGGACGGTGGCTGAATACCAGCACCCGATCGGATAACAAGATCGCTTCAGAGATCATGTGGGTGACAAAGATGACGGTTTTCCTTGTCTCCCGCCAGATGCGCAATAACTCAAGCTGCATGAAGTTGCGGGTCTGCGCATCGAGGGCCGCGAAGGGCTCGTCCATCAGAAGAATTCTCGGGTTTACCGCCAGCGCACGCGCGAGATTGACGCGCTGTTGCATGCCGCCCGAAAGCTCGTGGGGATAATGGTTTTCAAAACCGGAGAGGCCCACGAGCTCGAGATATTTGCGCGCGATTTGTTCCGATTCTTTTGGCTCGGGCCCGCGCCCCTCCAGGCCGAGCAAAATGTTCTTGAGGCTGGTGCGCCAGGGGAGAAGGGAAGCGCTCTGAAAAACAAACCCCATGACCAATTCGTGATCCAATGTCTCGGACGGTTTGCCGTCAATGAGAATTTCGCCGCCCGTGCGCGGTAGCAGGCCGTTGATCACCCGGAGCATGGTCGTTTTGCCGCAGCCGCTCGGTCCGACGACGCTGACAAATTCGCCATCACGTAGAGAACAATTGACGTTTTGGAAGATCCTGAAGGGCTCGCGCTGAGGTCGCGGTATTTCCTTCGCGAGATTTCTCAGCTCCAGCACCGGGGTCGCCATTCTCATCCTCCCTGCGCTTGCCGCCGCCAGGGCGTGAGGTAAATTTCAAAACGGCGCACCAGCTCGAATCCTAAAATTCCTAATACGGCAAACGCAGCGACGCCAACGAACAGAATCGGCACATTCAGGGTTTGCCCAGCGAAGAAAACCAGATAACCGAGTCCTTCCGTGGCGCCGAACCATTCGGCGATCGCGACGCCCGTGAGGCCGCGGCCAATGGCTAGTCGAATGCCGGCAAGAATGAACGGAACGGAAGCGGGAAGAAGGATTTTAACAAACAATGCCCGAGAGCTTAGGCGGAAAGAGCGGGCGAGCTCGACGTATTCTCGATTGACCACGCGCATACCGTAATAGGAATTGATCAGGATCGGAAAGACGCATCCCAAAAAGACGATGGCCACTTTCGAACCGCCGCCAATGCCAAACCAAAGCAGCAGAACCGGGGCGAAAGCGATGCGCGGGGTCGTATAAAGCGTCGCCATCCAGGGATTGACGTAATCGCGCAAGCGTGGGCTGAGCGCCATCAGAAAACCAAGAGGCACTCCGGCGACGATGCTCAGCGCAAAACCGTAAAAGAAAATCCACGAGCTTGCCCAAAGATGCGGATAGAGCTCTCCGGTGACAAAGAGCATCTCATAGGCCGCGCGCGCCACGACGATCGGAGATACCAAAAGCGACGGGTCATTGATGGCGTAGACAGCAAGGCTATGCCAGAGGAGGAGGCCGGCCGCGATTGAGCCGATTTTGATCAGATTCGCGTTGAGCGTGCGGCGCTGTTCGTTCATCTCGAAGATGCGCGGGAAATTATTCCAGTGTCCATTCCGCGCCTTGGCGCCACGGTGCAATTTTTTGTTCCAGGCGCTTGATCAGATTGAAGCTGACCAGTCCGATAACGGCGAGCAACGTGACCGTCACAAATAATTTGGGGCTGTCCCAAGTTTCCGACGAGTCCCGCAGTAGATATCCCAACCCGGCATTTGCGGCCATCAGCTCGGCGACGATAACTCCGAGCAAAGCTCGTCCGACGCCAAGACGCATACCGGTGATGATGTACGGCAAAGCGCCCGGGAAGCGGATCTTATACGTCGTTTCCCAACGGCTCAAGCGCAGTGATTTGGCCAATTCGAGCCAGATGGGATCCAAATTTTTAATCCCGGCGGCGGTATTCAGGATAATCGCCACGGCGGTGATCTTGAAGACCACGATCACTTTGGAAACCATGCCGATGCCGAACCAGATGATAACCAAAGGCACGACGGTGATGATCGGAATCGAATAGAGTGTGGCGATCCACGGGTCCATGACTTCGTCGAACCATCGGTGCATACCCATGAGATAGCCCACGACAACGCCGACGATCGTCGCGGTGGCGAAGCCATAAGTAAACTCGAGCAGCGTGGCGGCAAAATGCTTGTTGAGCTGACCGGAAACTGCCAGGCGCCAGAACGACTTGAGCACACTGCTCGGCGGCGGGATCAATAGTTCGTTTTCCAAGAGGAGCCGGGCGAGAATTTCCCAAATCAGTAAGCCGGCAACAATGGAAATGCAGCCACGTAAGATATCTTTTCTAATGGGCTGCGAAAAAAAACTAATTTGTTTGTACTGAGCAAAGACCGACGATGGAAGATTGAAGTTCGCCATCGTCAACCCTCTCGGCTTACGCATGCGATTTGCTCACTATTTGTCGCGGTAAAGCTCTGGATCCGCGCCGGTGTCCCCGCCGGTGTGAACTCTCGGATAGAGCGAGATACCGCCGGGACGACCTTGTATCATGAAATCGATGGGAATAAAGCCATCGATCAGCGGAATGGGAAGTTGAAAGCCAGCGTAAGGACTTTTGCGATCGCTGCCGACGGCGAGTTGATTACCCCAAACACCAGCGGGCAAGGCGCCGCTCATGCTGAATCGGCTGGCAGAAATGCTGCCTTCGATGGGCGGCAATTTGTATTTTCCGCCCGGGTCGCGCTCATTGTCGCTCAATAACTGAAAATCCAAAACCTTCTGATAATCAGCCGCTGATCCCCCGACCTCTCGAACCAGGGTAAACGTATTGTCGGCGGCTTCCTCCGCGCTGCCCGGCCGGCGCTCGTGCTCGGCCTTCACGATCGAGGCGGGCAGATTTTTGATGCCGCCGACACTGTCCTTGGCGCGTTGATTGACATCCGCTAACGCCACCTGCAAGTTTTTTTCGCGCAGCGTGATGAAGAAGCGCTCGCTGGTGGATCTCGGTAAGGAATAGTTTTGGCTGCGCTCACCCCATGGCGTTTTATAATGCACCAGGATTTCGTTATCGCTGATCAAATTTACTCCGCGCTCGGCAATTTCCATGTTCTCGGAACGGCCGTCGAACAGCGCCGGTTTTAAGCCCAAACCGCGTGGACCGTAAAGCTCGGGGTTTTCTATTAAGAACTGTTTGCTCATGCGTAGGCCCTGGTTGTCATTCTTGACCAGGTCCGCCAATCTGCGAGTTGCTTCTCGCGCCGCCGGCGTCTCGGGATGCTCATCGATGACAGTGGTTAAATAATATTCGCGACTGCTGCGATTGCTGCTTTTGGCCGCCGCATCGAGCAACATCTTCGCTGATTTTTCTTTGAGCGCAGCGATTTTTTCCTTCGAAGACCCGGCCAATTGATGGTAGTTGATCGCCTGGTCGATCATGCCGCGCTCCTCATAGGCGTCGGCTAGCACGCGGTAAACTTCTGACGCGTTCTCCGAGTCCGGATGATTGCGCACATAGGCAACGCCGGCATCGATCACCGGTTGCGCAGAAACCGGATTGTGAGTCACTACCTGATAAAAATTGTTTGTAATGATAAGCGCGTTCGCCATTCCCAGCGTTATAGCGGCGCCGGGGCCGGCGGCCGCCATCGCCCCTGCGGCAAAAAGCAGATTCTTGCGTAGAAAGTCTTCGCCGAGCAAAACGTACTTGGCCGACTGAAGCTGTCTTTCGGTCCGCGCTTCTTGGAAAGGCTCGAGCAGGTTGTACTCGGGGCTTTGCAAGAGAGCATTCGCGCGTTGCTTGACCTCGGGATCGTGGGTCGAGTTTGCCATCTGCTGCAGGGCTTTTTTCGCGGCCTCCCGCCAACCCTTCATATCGAGGGCGACCGCTTCCGAGTCCCGCGCCGCATCGGCCAACGAGGTGCCGAGGTATTTTTTCTCGGTATCGATGGCGACGCGCTGAAGCTGATTGCTGTCGCGCAGGCTCAAGGCTTCGAGCAACCGGTCGACATCCGCGCGCTGCTCATCGCTTGCCGGCGACTCCGTGCGGGCAACCAAGGATTTTTGTCGAGCGACATCCATCTCACTCATCGCTTTGGTTACCTTGCCACGCAGCTCGGTGGCGTCTTTTGACTCCGGTTCAATCAACGCCGCCAGATCGAGGTGAAATAAGGCCCGGTCCAAATCGTTTTTGGCAAGAGCTTCCTTGGCGCGGTCGATCTGCTTCCGCACTAAAGCCGCTTTTTTCTTTTTGTCCAACTGTTCCGCTTGTTTTTTGATCGCGCCATTGCGCGGGTCGTCGGGAAAACGCTTCAAGTGGTCGAGATCGCGCGCCAGGGCGCGCCGCTCCTCGATGGGCATGTCACGGTCCATCAGGCCATAAAGTTGGCTGACGGCGGTTTCAGCCACGGCGCCAATGTAATTACCCGAAGCGACACCGACCAAATCCACGGAACTCAGCATCCTATTGGTCATACCACCCCAGAAATTCGTCGAGCTTTGACGCATCAATTGGTCCGACTGGTTGAGATCATCGTTATTGATGAGCGCTTCGAGATATTTCTTTCGCTCGGGTGTAGTGGCATTTTTCAGGGCTTCTTTTTGCGCTGCCAGATAGCGCTCGCGTTCGCGAATCGTATTGTTCACCAGATCCTGGGCTTGAGCGGTTAACCCCGTCGAGGTGCCTCGCTCTTTTTTGAGACGCTCGTCTTCCGCTTTGAAAAACTGCAGATGGCGATTGAGGGCCTGTTCGTCGTTGATGAGCGCATCGATGAGTAGATCGCGGGCGCGCTTGTCGACCTGGTCAGGGAAGAATTGTGGTGTTGGGGCAGTGGATTGATCGAAGGGATTGTATTCGGGCAGGGGATTGAGGATTTTCTCCAGTGGTAGATCCTGCGCTGCGCTATACGAAATAGAGAATGCCACGCAGCCGAGAAACAAGACCCCAGACAAAAGATTTCTTGTCTTCATCGATTGAGTCGGGTCATTTTTTCCAGGAATCCGCGCGCTGCTTCGATTTTTCCCTGTGCTTCGAGCTTTTCCAGAATGCCGTCCACCTGTGCGACCTCAGTGTAAAGCTTCAGCGCGGACTTAACGAATTGATCTAAGACTTTGAACTCAAAGAGTAATCCTTCAGGATCGTACTGGGATGCATATTCATTTGCAAGAAGCATGTAAAAATCGCCGAAATCGAGCAGAAAACGATAGTGGTTTTTACTTTGCTGGTGTTTGGTGACCAATTGGCCGTAGCCGAGAATGGTCAACTGATTGCCTTCTTTCAGCCGATATCGATTCGCTTCGACGAATGCCACTTTAGCACGGTCGATGCGCTCTTCTTCGACGCGAGCGAGATATTCATAGCGTGTGGACTTGTATTTTTGGATGAGTTGATTCCAAGCAGCCACCTTCTCGTCGAGACCGGCGATGTAGTTGAAGGGATCATCGGTGGGAACTTTGCGATCGAAGATTCGCAAGAAACCGTCGAGAATTTCCGCATTCTTCGCGGCCTCGGCGCCGAGACGGCTGTCCGTTTCACCGACTTTACGGTAAAGCGCTGCGGCTTGATCATATTCCCGGAGCCGCTCCAAAGCGAGGGCTTTGTTGAACTGAACGATGTCGGTGGATTGGCCGCGATTTTTGCGTTCGTAATCGTCGAGGCGGACTAGCGTCGCTTTCATGATGTTAACGCCGGTAACGTCCTTTGGAATCGGGAAACGGTAAGTATCTTCCTTGGCCAGCCGCTGAAAGTCTTTGACGATATCGAGCAGATCGCCCGCCGGCGCATAGCGGGATTCGGGCGGCCCGGCGCGGGAAGAGCAGGAGACGCACAATATCAGGCTGAGGAAGATGAGCGCGATCAAATAGCGGCTGGTGAAGGAGATAAACGGCAAAATTGTCTTAATCCAACTGATTCAGGATCGCTGGAATAGTTCGAGTTCGACCCATTTTCCGAGAATTCGTTGGCAAGTCAAGCGAGCCAGAAATAACTAGCTTGACCGATGGCAGCGAAATACTAATAATCATACGCTATGATCAAAGGTCTTTTGCGATTTCTGTTGTTCTACACATTGCTCTGGTGGATTGGTGGATGTGCGGATGGTTTATCCGGGCCCGGCGCTCAGGCGCCTTCGCCCACAACGGCGCCAGTTGGTCCGCCTGCGCCGGCCGCAGCCCCGCTTCGTGAGTATCGCGGCCCCGCGACCCGCTCGTTTCTGATGGGCTTTAGTCAATGGCCGGCAGACCTCACCGACGAGGGCATAGCCATCGCTCGCGAGTATGCGGAAGCGCATGGCGATATCGTTTCGGTGATGTTCATCGGCGGAATTCCTTGGCAGGAAGCGCTCGATGGGAAACCGTTTTCAAAAGATGTTCAAGACAATATGAGCTATCGGGCCCCCGCAGGAAAGAAGCTTCTTTTGGCGATTTCTCCGTTGAACAAAGATAAGCGCGATCTCGCCCTATACTGGGGTGACAGTGAAAATCAGCCGCTGCCGAAACCCTGGGACAAAGAGCCGTTGAATAGCCCGCGGGTGAAAAAAGCCTTTCTTAATTTTGTGCAGCGTGCCGTGGAAACCATGCATCCGGACTATCTTGCCATCGGTGTCGAATCGAATGTTCTTTTATCGCGCGACCACGCCAAATGGCAGCAGCTCAAGGAGTTGCATCGCGAGACCTACAGCGCGATCAAAAAAATCCATTCCACTCTACCCGTGTTTTTTAGCACGGAGGTGCTTCACTACAAGCGCCTCGCCCGAGATGCGAAAGGCTCGGATCAGGAGAAAGAAGTCGCCGATCTGATGCGCTACAGCGATTTCTTTGCCATGAGTCTCTATCCATACATGAGCCCGGAAGTTCCGCGCATCATACCGCAGAACTTTCTCGATTTTGCTAAACGTTTCAAGAAGGGGATCGCGGTGACGGAAAGCGGCATGTCTTCGCGCAATGTCGAGCTCAAATCCTACGGGACAGTTTTATACGGATCGGACGCTGACCAGACGCGTTTTACGGAGTTTTTGCTCAAAACTGCCGAGAGGGACGGCTACGAGTTCGTGATCAATTTCGCCAGTACGGATTCGGACCGACTGGTGAGCCGGCTGCGGCCGCAGATGGCCGATTTGGCGCGCATCTGGGCGTATATTGGGATGCACACAAGCGACCGTCGACCTAAGCCCGCTTCTGCCGTCTGGAACGGATTCTTCGGAGCGAAATACCAACCGGCAAAATGGTGGTGACGTGCTGGACTTGATCGTTAGCTGTCGACTAATGAGTAAAACAAGAGGAGCTCACCGGTTTTCCCCGCAGCAAAATCGTGCGGCGTATTTTTTGGAATGTGGCAGAGGATGCCGGGACGAAGCTGGATTCGCCGGCTTTTAATGCGCACGCGACCTGTGCCTCTTATGACATGACAGACGACGTCTTTATCGATGTGTTGAATCTGCTTTTTATCTGAAATTTTAGCCGGGCGAAAAGCGATGAGGCCGCTGGTGAAGTGCTTTGATTCAAAGCAACTCGTGTAGTAAATCTCCTGACTTATTTTTTTGAGACGTTTGATCGCGGCGTCGATCTTTACAATTTTCATGCGCGGCTAGTTCATTGGAAGCAATCGTAGGGGAGCAGCGTGTGCGTCCCTGCATCGGGCAATCATGATCCGCTTCGAGAATGCCTATTCCGTCACCGCGTCGAGGATTTCCTTGATCGCTCGTTCCGCTTCTGTGTTCAGCACTCGGCTGGAGCCGACCACTCTGTGACCGCCACCGCCGTAATTTTTTAGCAACTCGCCTACGTTCACCTGAGAAGACGGATTGAAGATGTTATAGCCGACGGAAATTGCCGTGGTACTTTCCCGCTGACTATCGTCGGTGACTTTCACTTGAATATTGCCTTGCGGAAAAAGGGTAAAAACCAAAAATCGATTTCCGTCGGGAATGTCTTTGATGCCACGAAGATCGCAGTAAATGACATTTCCTTTGATCGTCGTGTGCTCGAGCAGGAGCTGGCGAAGCCTTTCCTGTTCACCGCGAATTCTCTGGCAGCGGCGCGCTACTTCAGGATCGCGCATGACGTCTTCGAGGGCGCAGTCGCGCAACAGATCGATGATCTTTAGCCAATAAGGCTCGTCGCCGGCATTTTTGCCGTCGGTCGTCATCGAGATCAAAACATATCCCTGCGGGTTGAGAACGTCTTCCGGCTCGAGTTTTCCCGCATCAATGCGGTCTGTCTCATGCATCAAAAATTTCATCCGCTCGCTGTTCAGGAAGGAAAGTATCTCTTCTCCGGAGATCTTCCGGTTGCCGGTTGTCTCACGTCTCGTGCCTACCTCGCAGTAATATTCGTGGACGACCCGGGCGGCACTTGGCGCGAGACGAAAGCCGCCCCTTCCTAAAATGATCGGTTGCGGAAAATCCGGTGTCGTATTGGTGATATGATGATCGAACCATAGCGTGCAGTTCGGATGATAGGGGAGATTAGTGATGATATCGCCCTTGCGGATTTCTACCAAACCGTCCTGCATGAACTTGGGCTCGACAAACAGGTACTCGTCGATGTTCTCGAACTGGGTGACCAGGGCGCCGCAAACCAACCCGTCAAAATCCGCGCGAGTGACGAGTCTCATGAGCGAATGATCTCTTCCGTCGGCGTCCAAGGCATATTGAAGGCGTTGGCAACGCGTTCGTGGGCAATCTTTCCGTTATAGGTATTGAGTCCCCTGGCTAAGGCTTTGTCCCGTGCGAGCGCCTGAAGAAAGCCACGGTTCGCGAGCTGGAGCCCGTAGGACAGCGTGGCATTGGTCAAAGCATAGGTCGAGGTATTTGGCACAATCGCCGGCATATTCGTCACACAGTAATGAACGACGTTCTCCTCAATGTAGATCGGCTCGCGATGGGTTGTCGGTCGCGAGGTTTCGGCGCAACCGCCCTGATCGATCGAGATGTCAACGAAGGCCGCGCCCGGTTTCATGCGCCTGACGAGCCCGCGCGAGATCAGTTTCGGCGCCTGCGCGCCGGGAATCAGCACGGAGCCGATCACCAAGTCGGCATCCATTACCTCTTCTTCGATATTGGCGCGATTGGACATGAGAGTGGTCAGATGGCCGCCGAGAATGTCATGGATATAGCGAAGCTTCGTCGGATTGATATCCAGAATGCTGACGTACGCACCCATTCCCGCGGCCACTTGGCAAGCCGCGCTTCCCGACATTCCGGCGCCGAGAATCACCACTTTTGCCGGACGGACGCCGGAGGCACCGCCGAGAAGAATCCCCCGGCCGCCGTTTTCGGCTTGCAAAGACCACGCGCCAACCTGGATCGAGAGCCGACCGGCGATTTCGCTCATGGGAGCTAATAGCGGCAACGAGCCGTCGTCGAGCTGAATTGTCTCGTACCCAATCGCGGTGACTTTGCGATCGAGGAGCGCTTGGGTAACCGATTCGTTGGCGGCCAAATGCAAATAGGTGAACAGTATCAGCCCTTGCCGCAGGAATGGGTACTCGGATTCCTGCGGCTCTTTTACCTTCATGACCATTTCCGTTTTTTCCCAGACGTCCTTAGCGGATTCGACGATCATCGCGCCGGCAGCTTCATAGGCGCGATCGGTCAAACCGCTGCCCAACCCGGCGCCTTTTTGCAGAAGCACTTTGTGGCCTCGCGCCGCAAAGGCCGTCACGCCTGCCGGCGTCACGGCGACGCGATTTTCTTCGGTCTTGATCTCTCTGGGGACGCCGATGATCATCGTACGAAAAACTACGTGAAGGGCAGGGTAGAGTCAACGTATGAAAACTAGAGTGTTGGAGTAACGGAGTATTGGAGTGATGCGATTCGCACTCAATACGCCAAGCGGTCCATCGCAAAGTACTCCAGTCCGAATCACCGGCCGATGGACCAGACGAGAATCGCCCAGCCGAGTAAAAACGCGAGGCCGCCGATCGGCGTAATCGCGCCGAGCCAACGTGCATCGGTGGCGCTTAAGAGATAGAGACTGCCCGAAAAGATAACGATGCCGACGATGAAAGCCCAGCCGGCGCCGTTTAGATTCGCTTCAGGCCAGCGAACCATTGCCCAGGCTACAGCGATCAAACCAAAGGCATGATACATCTGATAGCGCACGCCCACTTCAAAAATAGCGAGCATCTCCGGCGAAAGCTTGGTCCGGAGCGAATGAGCGCCGAAGGCGCCAAGCGCGACTCCGATTAGCGCGGCAACGGCGCCTGAAAGAAAAAAAAAGCGATCCATGCAACGCAAAGACTAAGTTTTTGGTTTTAGCTGGCCGGTGTGCCGCGATTGAGGGACACGAGCATGTTGCCTTTTTGGACGACGATCTGGCGGTAACCTTTGCGTTTGCTCAACGCATCGATCAGGTTTACCAGCGGCTGGCGCGAGGTGAGATAGTCTCTCGGCGCACCGGCCGCGCGCATCGCTTGTATCTCGTCAACGCTGAGATTCCAGCGCAGCAGCAGCTCTTCGTCGGAGACATGCTCGGCGTTCATTTTCTTTCGGATCTCGGCAATGCTCGGCTCCGGCGGCTGCCATGCCGCCCATTCCTTGGCGCGTGGACGATCCAGGATTTTTGCCTTGACCTCCGGGTCCATCAATTCCGTGCCTTCTCGACCCCAGTAGCCGAGCGCATATTGAATGATCTGATCGGTGACTTCTTTGTAGCGCTCGCCGACGATCACATTGATCGCCGCCTGGCTGCCGACGAACTGCGAGAGCGGTGTGACCATGATCGGATAACCCAGCTCGGCGCGCACGCGCATGGTTTCTCTCAAGGCTTCGTCGATTTTGTGTTCGACACCGACCTTGCGTAGCTGAAAACGCAGATTTGAAATCATGCCGCCGGGGACCTGATGTTGATATTGGCTGTAGTCGTATTCCACCGGCTCGCCGATGGGAAATCCTTCCCGTTTGGCGATTTGCGTGAAGTGTTCTGACACCGGTTTCAGGATTTCTTCGTCGATCAGGGTTCGATAGCCAAGCGCGCGCAGATTTCGCGCAACATTGAACAGCGACGGGTTCGACGAACCATCCGCCAATGGCGGGAGCGCGGTGTTGACGATCTTGATTCCGAGCTTGACTGCTTCAAGACAGCAGAGCGGACCCAAACCTGTGGTGCAGTGCGTGTGCAACTCTATGGGCATCCCATTGGCGTTGGCGAACATGATCGGCACCAAGGTTTGGATGCGTTCGGGAGTGAGCAGCCCGCCGGGGTCTTTCAGGCAGAGCCGATTGACTTTTAGCGACGCGGCTTGACGGGTGCGTTCCGCGAAATACGCATCCGTATGTTTTGGCGAGACGGAATAGATTATATTCGGCACCGGGTTGATGCCGACATCGCGTGCTACGTCAACCTTCCAGGTCCAGCCTTCGAGCTCGTTCCATTCTTCGGAGATGCGCGCCTCGCGAATACCGTTGGCGGCCATCCTCTCCATGAAAAGCCGGTACATCGAGCGCGGCGTCAGGTCGAAAGCGCTGAACCGGCCGGCATTCAATCGCAGCGGCGTATGAGTGATGCGCTCGCTCATGAGCTTCACCCGCGCCCAGGGATCTTCTTTGAGTTCGCGCACGCATTTTTTCAGATGAGAGCTGGAGATTAACTCAATCGCATCGAACCCGGCGCGATCCATGGCTTCGGCGACGGGAAGCATCATGCCCGTGGTCATATTTTCCGCCCACAGGCTCTGATGCCCGTCGCGGATCGTGGTATCGACGAATTTTATGCCTTCCATTGTTCTGGAGAGTAGTTTTCAACAACGAAGGGCGCGAAGCTCACAAAGATGTTTCGTTACAGTTTTTCGTGTGCTTCGCGCGCTTCGTGATAAATCCCATGTCTCTAAAGCGATAAACCAAAAAATTTCACTGCATTATCGAGCATGATTTTCTTTCGCACCTCAGGTTTCATGTTGACCTGCTGAAACTCTTCCAGCCAGCGCTCGACGCCGATGGCCGGCCAATCTGAGCCAAACAGTGCCTTATCTTGCAACAGTGTATTGACGTTGTGCACCAGTTCCGCGGGAAAATATTTCGGCGCCCACCCTGACAAATCAATGTAGTAATTTGCTTTGTGGCGCGCGATCGCCAAGCTCTCGGCCGTCCACGGCCACGTCGGGTGAGCGCTGATAATCTTCAACTCCGGAAAATCCGCCGCCACTTCGTCAATGGCTATGGGTTGGCTGTATTTAAGTTTGATGCCCATGCCGCCAGGCGTACCCGCACCGGCTGCAGCCATGCCGCCGTGGAACAGGATCGGCATATTCAGTTTGGCACATTGTTCCCATAAGGGATAGAAGCGTACATCATTGGGAAAAAAATGTTGGCGCGCCGGATTGAGCTCGCCCATGCCTGAAAGTCCCAAGTCTTTACAGCGCTTGATTTCGTCCAACGCCAGCTTTCCCGTCCAGGGATCGATCGCACCAAAGGCGAGAAAAACATCCGGATGTTTTTTTACGGCGCTCGCGACGTGATCGTTGGGAACCGGGGTTAAACCGGTGACGGTTTCGTCGCGCGTGTTCATGATCACAGCCATCATTTTGCGCGCGCGATATTGATCGGCCATTTCATCGATGGAAACCGGGGGACGTTCGCGTCCGAAGTAGCGCGCCATTTGCGCCGTGCGATCGCCTTTGGCCTTCTGCGTTGTTTCATCCGAAAGATGAACATGAACATCAATCGCGACGATATCTCTTGCCATAAGTTTTCGGCCTCCTGAGCAAATTTCTTTTCTTATTGCACTGCAACAGAATTAGTTCAATCGATTGGGTCGGGAATTTTTGGCAATGATGCGTTCCCTCAAGGTCGGGCCTTGAACGTTGAACTCAAGCCTTAAACGCTGTGCAAAGCACGCTAGGCGCGCCTCTCGAGAGTCATCGAGAAACCAGGCGTTTGCACATGGATCTGGCGGTTGTTCGTGCGTTTGGACAATTCCTGAAGCAAATTCACCAGCGGCTGCTCGGAGTTTAAATACTCGACGGGTCGCGGATTGGCGCGCATAGCGTCGATGTCGTCCTTACCGACAATCCAGCGCAGCAGAAGCTCTTCGTCGGAGGTGCCTTCGGCGCGGAGTCGCCGACGCATTTCATCCGGCGTCGGATCGTCCGGCTGCCATTTGGCCCATTCCTTCGCACGCGGACGATTGAGAATCTTGTCTTTTACGTTCGGGTCCATGTCGCGCGCACCTTCGGCGCCGGCATGACCCAGAGCGAATTTAATCACCTGGTCCGTCACCTCTTGGTAGCGCTCGCCGACGATCACATTGATGGCCGC
Organism: Binatia bacterium; assembly: GCA_035455905.1. Lineage (GTDB taxonomy): Bacteria > Desulfobacterota > Binatia > UBA9968 > UBA9968 > DP-20. Next base: position 26,610 of record DATIEH010000075.1, read on the forward strand.
CTGGCTGCCGACGAATTGCGAGAGCGGCGTCACCATAATCGGATAGCCGAACTCTTGTCGCACCCGAATACTCTCTTCGAGCGCCTGCGGATACTTGTTCTCCATGCCGACCTTGCGCAATTGAAACCTTAAATTGGAGAGCATCCCGCCGGGAACCTGGTGCTGATATTGTGTGTAGTCGTATTCCACGGGCGCGCCGATGGTAAATCCCTCGCGTTTGGCGATCGCCGTGAAATGCCTCGAGACCGGCTGCAAGATTTCCTCATCGATTGCCGTCGCATATCCAAGAGCGCGGGCGTTCTTCGCGACGTTGCACAAGGACGGATTGGATGAGTCGTCGGCCAATGGCGGAAGCGCCGTGTTGATCGAGCGAATGCCGAGTTCCATTCCTTTGATGCAGCAGAGCGGTCCTAACCCTGTCGTGCAGTGGGTGTGCAATTCGACCGGAATTCCATTGGCATTCTTGAATATGATCGGTACCAGAGTTTCCATGCGCTCGGGAGTGAGAAGGCCGCCTGGATCCTTTAGGCAAAGCCGATACGGATTAAGTGAGGCGGCCTGTCGGGTACGCTCGGCATAATAGTCGTCCGAATGCTTCGGCGAAACTGAATAGATCAAATTCAAAATCGATTTGAGGCCAGCGCGATGGCATTCGCCGACGCGAAATTTCCAGCCTTCGTAATCGTTCCATTCATCGGATATGCGCGCTTCCCGTATCCCATTGGCAAACATGCGCTCGACAAACAGGCGATACATCGACGGAGGGTTGTACTCGAAAGTATTCACGCGCCCCGCGATCAAGCGCAGCGGTGTCTTGGTAATGAGCTTCGAGACCAGCCGCACCCGCTCCCACGGATCTTCCCTGAGTTCGCGCACCGCTTTTTTGAGATGCGAACCCGAGATCAGCTCGATTCCTTCAAACCCGGCATCGTCGAGCCTTTGGGCGATCGGCAGCATCATGCCGGTCGTCATATTCTCGGCCCATAAGCTTTGATGCCCGTCGCGAATAGTCGTGTCGACAAAGCGGATGGTTTCCATGCGACCTCCGTTCGATCGGATGATATTGGTTACACCAGGCAGTTGCAATCAAAGTACCGCAGCAAATGTAGAAAAGACGCATATCGTATGCTAGCTTGACCCAGTTTGCCGCATATCATACGCGTTGCTTTGTATGAGGGTATAGCGGCAACCGATTGTCGGGTGTGACAAGTCAGACCGTTACGGAGAGATGGCCGAGTGGTCTAAGGCGCACGCCTGCTAAGCGTGTGTACCCCAAAAGGGTACCGAGGGTTCAAATCCCTCTCTCTCCGCCATTTATTTGCGCTGTCGATGTGAACTCAACCTGCGTAGAGTTGTGAATACGCAGTTTGATTGCGCCCGTAGCTCAATTGGACAGAGCACCAGACTACGGATCTGGGGGTTGGGGGTTCGAATCCCTCCGGGCGCGCCAGAATATTCAGTCACTTGTCTCGATAACTTCAACTCAGTTCTCGCCAATGTGTCCAAAATGTGTCCATCGGCGACTCGCGCCAAAAGAAAGGGG
>DATIEH010000076.1:0-3186 GCA_035455905.1 Binatia bacterium
CCGAACGTCCCTAATTTTTGTCCTTGAAACGTAGCACCGTAGGACTCGCAGACATCTTCGATCAGGACTACACCGCGGCTCTTCAGCTCCGCGAGAAAATTTGCATCGAGAGCGTTGTAGCCGAGCACATGGGTCAAAAAAACCGCCTTCGTTTGCGGCGTAATTTTCTTCAGCACCTGCCTCGTGTCCATACCTAACGTGCGGCGATTGATGTCTACGAAGACCGGCTTGAATCCGCATTGAATCACCGACGCGATATCCGACACCCACGTAAGAGTAGGGACGATGATTTCTCCTGCTCCGTAGGTTTCTTTAAGAGCAGTAATGGTCAAAAGATTTGCCGACGAGCCGGAATTGACAAAAACGCTGTATTCGACGCCGAGCCAGCGTGACCACTCTCGCTCGAAGGCTTCCACCTGGCTTGCCTGAGTCAGGATCGGAACCTCGGGTTTCAAAAAGTCGATCAGCGCATCGACATCCATTTGCTGGATGTTGTTTCGCATCAGCGGCCAATTTAGGTCTTCTCGACAGCTCATTAGCGTTAGAACGGGCCGCGGAACTGAATCTCCTGAAGATCGAGGCGCTCTTTGGGCATCCAGCCGTTATCGCCCCCTCTGACGAGATCATATACGGCGGAAGCAATGGTGCTTGCGTTTGGGTAATAAAGATTTTCCAGGATAGGAGTCGGCGGACAAGTCACCGGAGCAAATCCCAAGCGACGCACTACCACCGGCCGGATCTGTTGTAAACGCTCGATCACCAGCGCAACAATTTCAGCGCTCGCTCCGCAGGCGACCCAACCATTATCGACAACACACAACCGACCCGTTTTGCGCACCGATTCAACGATCGTGTCGATGTCCAAGGGACTCAACCAGATCGGATCAATCACCTCGGCATCGATACCAACCGATTCGAGATATCTGCGCGCACGTAAACACTCGACCTGCATGTAGGAGATGCCGACGAGTGTGACGTCGGTACCGCTTGCGGTAATGCGAGCCTTTCCAGGGGTCACTGTATACGCGGTTTCCGGCACCGGGCCGCGTTGAAAATGCAAAATGCGATGCTCCACATACATCACCGGATCGTTGTCACGAATGGCGTGAACTAAACAGCCTTTCGCATCATAGGGAGTGGTCGGAGCCACCACTTTGAGTCCCGGCACGTGCATGAAAAACGAGTACAATCCTTGCGAGTGCTGCGCCCCCTGTCCCCAGCTCTTGCCGATCATCGAGCGCACTACGATGGGCACCTGCACTTGCCCGCCATACATATAGCGACTCTTAGCGGCGATGTTGATCAGTTGGTTCATCGCCAGCATCAGAAAGTCCATGCGAATATGCACATGAACCGGGCGCAAGCCTGCCAGAGCGGCGCCAATGGCCACCCCAGTCATGGCATCTTCTGAAAGCGGCGTGCCGAATACTCGCTCCGGACCAAATTTTTCCAACAATCCTCGTGTGGTGCCCTGGATCGCTTTCGGATCGTCGACATCCAAACCAAACAGAATGACCGATGAATCCCGCGCCATCTCTTGATCGGTCGCTTCTCGTACGGCATCGATGTACGATAGCTCGCGCTTCGTGTCACTCGTCATAGACGTCTGTGTAAAGTTCCGCCGCATGGGGCCAGGGGCTTTGTTCCGCGAAAGAGAAGGCGTCTTTGATCTCATCTTCGACTTCCCTCTCGATGCGGCGCCGCTCTGCCGCATCGAGATGAGCGCGCAATTGTTCGATCGGATCGCTCTTTACCCAGGCCTCAGCTTCTTCTTGCGTTCGGTAGCCAAGCTGAAAGTCGTCATTGGGTCCGACATGCTCTTTGAGCCGATAAGTCAAACATTCGAAAAAGAACGGGCCGGGACTCCCGGCGCGGAGCTGCCCGACAGATTGGCTGATGTGTTCATAAATGCCCTGCACGTCGTTATTCGGTATCTGCTCTGCCGGCAGGCCATGCGCTCGAGCCCGGTCGCAAATATTGTCCAGCTTCTGCCGCTTCAACTGATGGGTGTGAATCGCATAGCGATTGTTTTCGCAAACAAAAATAATCGGCAGCCCTTTCAGCGCCGCAAAGTTCAGGCTCTCGTAAAAGACGCCTTCGTCCACGGCGCCATCGCCGAAAAAACTTGCCACGACCGAATCTTTGCGCTGCAATTTGAGAGCGTAGGCAAATCCGACGGCCTGAGGAATTGTCGTGCCGACCACGGCTGAAGCTCCCATCACGCGCGCCTCAATATCGATCAAATGCATCGAGCCGCCCTTGCCCTTGGCACAGCCATCAGCTTTGCCATAGAGCTCAGCGATCATGCGGCGCAAATTTCCTCCTTTGGCCAAATACAATGCATGGCTTCGATAACTGCCGAACACCACATCGTCAGCACGGAGCGCTTCACAAACCCCGACGGAAACCGCTTCCTGGCCGATCGAAAGATGCACCGGACTTTTTATTTTGTCGGTTGGATAAACCGCGGCAATTTCCTCTTCGACCCGCCGAATCCGGTATAGAGCTCTATAAAATCGCGCTTGCATCTCGATCTCTGTTCATTCCTTCGTGCGTAAACCACTGATAAGTTTTGAGCAAACCATCTCTAAGCGAATTTTTCGCTCGCCAGCCCATTTTCTGAAGAACGCTCGAATCGAGAAGCTTGGCGGGCATTCCATCGGGCTTGCTCGGATCGAACACGAGATTTCCCGCAAAACCGACGACCTCGGCAATCATCTCTGCCAGTTGTCGAATGGACCAATCCGCGCCGACGCCGACGTTCACCGGTTCAGCTCCGTCATAATGGTCCATGAGAAAGATGCACGCGTCGGCCATGTCTTCGGCGAAGACGAATTCGCGACGAGGCCAGCCGCTGCCCCAGATGACCACTTCGCTTTGACGAGAGATTTTTGCTTCGTGCATTTTTCGGATTAGCGCTGCGATCACATGGGAATCTTCCAAGCTGAAATCATCGCCGGGCCCAAAAACATTGGCGGGAATCGCGGCGATAAATTTGCTCTGAAATTGCTGCCGGTAGGCGCGGCACAAATAGAGCCCGGCTAGCTTTGCGACGGCGTAGAGCTCATTGGTCGGCTCTAATCCACCGCTCATCAGTGATTTGACCGACATCGGTTGCTCGACAAATTTGGGATACATGCACGAGCTGGCAAGATACAACAATTTTCGTGTTCCATGTTGTCGGGC
>DATIEH010000077.1:0-4953 GCA_035455905.1 Binatia bacterium
CTTATTGGCCGTTCGGGCGCCGTCGCGCCGGTTCAATTTGAGTGAACGAAAGGTGTTCGCAAAATGATTGAACCCGTCAGTTTCAGAGCTCTCAACAAACGTATGGCCGAATTGCTTCATCGTTGTGAGGTTCAAAAGAACCAAGCTCGCAAGGCCGAGCTCGATGAAATCTCAGAGCTGAACGTCATTCGAGACGAACTGAGAAAAATACAGCAAAGGGCAGCCGAGCGGCCGCCGCACGTCTCGCGCTGCTTACCGAAAGAATTTCCAACAATTGATGCCCTTTTGCTGCGCCTGAATGCCGTGGCCCAGCAGATCGCCAAGACGCCCAAGGATGATCCATATCGGCCAGAACTTTTGAATGAGATAACACGTCTCTCTTTTGCGGCTGACGCGATTTTTAAGAAAGAACTCTGAATCACCGGTCTCTGTGGGTAAGTATGAGCCGCCCTAATTGCCCCGCTTGCGATAGCGCAAACGTAAGAAGATCGCGCCGCCAAAATATTCTCGAAAGACTGCCCATATTGCTGCTGATACGACCATTTCGCTGCACCGAGTGTAGATGCAGGTTTTGGCGCTTTACGCGCAGGGATCTGTTCCGAGGCGCTTAGTTGCGCCGTTTCCCTGGCCGGTTTGAATACGAGCAGTCAAGCCTTTTGTTCTGATGATATCCGTATTTGCTATTGGCACCTTAAATGAGATCCCATCGTAAAGTGAGAAACGGTGTGGCACCGCATACAGGGCAAAATAGCCGGACAAGTCTGAGCGAATAGATAGCGAGCATCCCATCAACCTGTACAGAGTTCGATATTTTGTTGTCGTGGCGACATTATCACCGCTCGCGTGCTTCTCGCCGCAAACCAACCCCGTTGATACAGCCCGCATACCGGCGAACGCGCGAATATTAGACGAGCCGTGCTCATCGACCGGTATTATAGTCTGCGGCGGTATATCGATGCTCTCTGGTGATACGAGCGCAGAACGCCGCTCCGCCTGCATTGTCTATATCGAGCCAGATGGGAGGCGGACTGAACAATGCGGCTCGGTTCCTGCCGCGCATCCCTAACAAGGCCAGCTGCTCCCACTTCAGAAAAATCTGACCTCCTGAAGCTACGTTTAAGCCACCGGGAAACGGGTGTGGTAATCGTGTGTGGTTACAAATTTCCAATCGGCGTATGTGCATCGCGTGGCCAGAGCGCAAGCAGCAAGTCCTGGTCGTCGATTGCCGCATGCACTTCTTTGAGCCCAACAGGCGTTTTTAGGCACTCGATGATTCTGTGCATAAACCGCTTTGCTGTGGCTTTGATCCACAATCAGCAGTTTACTGACATTCGATTTGATTTGTCGGATTAGAGAACCATCCGAAGAAGGTCTTGCGGGCAAGCTGTTATCGTGCGGGAAGTTTGGCTGACTCCTCAACCGACATCGACGACGAAGATCTCGCTTTTAATCGTCGTGGACAGGAACGCATGACCGTACTTGGCAAAGCTCTCCATTTCGATCAACCAGTTTCATGGCCGCGCTTTTTTCGGTCGTCCGCCAACTGATCTGGTTTTGCGGTATTGAATAAGATCGGTGCGCTGAATAACAAAGACGCGGCCTAATTTGAGGTATGGTAATCGGCCGCGTTTAATCGCCTTGTGGATAGCCGCCGGAGTGATGTTCAACAGCTGCGCGGCTTGCTGGACGGTGACTAGGTTCTGGATATCGACGTTCGATGTTGTCATCAGAGGACGGGTTGCCGCATAGCGTAGCCCAGCCGGAGCTGGACTTGAGCACAGGCCATGCCCCAGGACCAATGGAAATTTCAGAGAGACCCCTGGTGTGTGCGGTAATAAAGCGCGCGGCAGCACGGCGGCAAATTTGCCTGAAAGCTTCGAGCAAAACTTACACATGCCAAAATTGAGGCAAAAAGTTTTCGAATCTGTTGAAGTCACACGATTAAGCAGCTGAGCAGAGCTAAAGCGATTTTCGTCTGGTCTGCGCCATGACGTCGTGAGAAACCTAAGTTGTGCAGAGACTGTCGACGTCTGAGCGCACCACCAACTCTGGGTGGCAGGACCACATGGCGTACCGCGAGGTAGGAAAGGCTCTCGAGAAATTCGTTTGAAGCGCTCCAAGCCGGATCTAGAGCTGCGCGGCAGCACCGGCTAAAGCCTCAACAGCTTCGGTTTGTTTGGCGAGAAGGGACTCGAAGCTGACGTTCTAGCGGCGTGGGCGGTGGGCGGTGCGTGAGTCAGTAGCCGTCATCGCTGAGCCGGACTTTTCCGCGGAAGAAGCGATAGAGAAAAGTAAAATATCCGATCGCGAGCGCAATCCCGACCAGCCACCAGACCAAGCCGACGTTCAAGCTGTAGGCGCCGGTCTTGGTGTTCTCGATCGTGAGGCTGTAGCGCGGATCCGTGCTTGCGGGGAGAAGGATAGGGTAGAGCGCGAACGCCGCCCCGCCAAGAGTGCCGATGATATAGAGGCTCGATGCTAGGAATGCAGCTCGATCATTTTCCCGCAGGCGGCAAAGCGGCAGCGCAACCGTAGTGACCATCACCATCGCCGGAATGAGCCATCCCCACGGATGTGAATTAAAATTGTCGAGAGCCTGCGGCCTGATGCAGAGACTTGCGATCAGGCTCAACACGGTCAGGACGACGAGTGGCCACCAAGCCACGCCCGCCGCCCGACGCGCGCGCTCGCAGAGATCGCCTTCCGTCTTGAGCGCCACATAGTTCGCGCCATGCACCGTGAGCGTCGCGACAGCGAGCAGCCCCGTCAAAACGGTGTACCAGTCGAGGATGCCGGGATGCGGGCCAACCTGGAAATCCGTCCAAAGCGCTTCAAAAAAATACCCCTCCTCATTGAGCGGCACGCCGCGAACGACGTTGCCCACTGCCGCGCCGAAGAAGATCGCGAGAAGCACGCTGGCAAAGGAAAACAAGAAATCAAAGAACGACCACCAGAGCGGATCCTCCACGTGGGACCGAAGCTCGACGCCGACGCCGCGCAGCATCAAGAGCCACAAAACGATCATCAGTGGCAAGTAAAAACCGCTGAAGCTCGCGGCGTAAAGGGAAGGAAAGGCAAAAAACAAAGCTCCGGCCGCAGCCAAAAGCCACACCTCGTTTCCATCCCACACGGGGCCGATAGCGCGCAAGATCAAACGTCGTTCGTCGTAAGACCGCGCGACGAAGAAGCTGATAATACCAGCGCCGAGATCGAAGCCGTCGAGCACGACATACGCGATCACCATCAATGCGACGAGAATAAACCAGAGCGTTTCCGTATCACACTCCTTACGAGCAGCTAAAGCGCTCCGACTCGTTCCACATTGGAAGGCTTCATTCCTCTAAAAAAATTCGGACCGTGGACGATCTCACGCCACATCAAGAACAAGAAGAGCACGCTCAATACGGCGTACATTCCCATAAAACCGATTAGTGTGAAGAGTGCGTTACCGGCAGAAACGTGAGAAGAAAATCCGTGCTCGGTTCTCAACAAACCATAAACCAACCAGGGTTGTCGGCCCACTTCCGCCGTGATCCACCCGGCGGTATTGGCGATGAACGGAAAAGGAAAGCTCAACATCAAGATCCATAACATCCCGCGGACGCGGAAAAGTTGTTTCCTCCACAAAAGAAATCCGGCCATCACAGTGATGGCAATGAAAATGGTCCCGAGCCCAACCATGATGTGATAGCAATAGTAAAGCAGTGGAATATTGTCCGGCCAGCGATCCCGAGGAAATTCGTTCAGCCCCTTCACTTCGGCTTTCCAGCGCCGGTGCGTGAGGAAGCTCAGCGCCTTCGGTACATAAATCGGATTGTCCAGCTCTTGTTTGTCGGTGTCCGGTTGGCCGACCAGGACAATCGGCGCACCGCTCTCCGTATGAAAGAGACCCTCCATGGCGGCAAGCGTGATCGGCTGATATTTCGCGACCAGTTGGCCGTGTTTGTCTCCGGATGGCCAGAGCTGAAACAATGACGACACCAGCGCGACGATCACGCCGAGCGTGACAAACATTCGGCCGTACTCCTGTTGGCTTGCAGAGAGTGTATAGAAGGCTCCCAGGGCCGCCATGGTGAATGACCCGGTCACCAGCGCGCCACTCATGTTGTGTACGTATTGCCAGAGCGCCCACTCATTAAACAATAACGCCCAAAAGCTGTTGAGGTGAGCGGCACCGTCGGCGGCGATCTCGTAACCCACCGGATGCTGCATCCAGGCGTCGGTCACGATAATAAAAAAACCGGAAGCCCATGAACCAACGAAGACCATAAACGCGGCCAGCCAATGAATCTTTGGCCCGAAGCGCTGTTCGCCGAACAAAAAAATTCCGAGAAAAGACGATTCGAGAAAGAAGGCAAAGACTCCTTCCATCGCGAGGGACGTTGCGATCACGCCGCCCGCGTATTGCGAAAAGCGGGCCCAATTGGTGCCGAATTGAAATTCCATCGGTACACCGGTAATGACGCCGAAAAGAAAATTTACAGCGAATATCTTGGCCCAGAAACGGGCTGCTTTATTGTAGCGTTCATCTCCCGAGCGGAGGGCCAACGACTTGAAAATCACGATCAACGGCGCGAGGCCCATTGTCAGTTGCGGAAAAATATAGTGATACGTGATCGTAAAAGCGAAGTGCAGACGATGAAGCGAAAGCGCGCTGTCCATAGGTCTTGTTCGGCGCAGTGATCCCGCGAGCGCTGGGCGATGAGCGCGTGCGCTATTCGGAACTATCGTTCCGTCCACTCAGCGATCATCGGCCCCTATCTAAACAATCATAGAACGAGCCGGCGTTCTATCCTTGGGATGCAGCTTTTCCTTGCCCGAGCATTTCCTTCTTTTCAATGCTGTCGCATGCTAAGCATCCGCAACAACTGGTTGCTGGTGGTACAAACGTTGCGCAACGCTTTGACGTCGGAGAAAGCAGCGAAAGGAGGAAAATATGAAGAAAGCCGTTTT
>DATIEH010000078.1:0-4752 GCA_035455905.1 Binatia bacterium
CTATGCGATTTGGCCGCATCGTAGCGTTTTTGAAAACGTCGCCTATGGCCTCCGCCTGCGCCACGTGCCAAACGCGGAGGTCCGGCAGAAAGTCGGTGATGTTTTGAAGCGACTCGGGCTCGATCACCTCGCCGAACGCTATGCGCATCAACTCTCCGGCGGACAGCAACAGCGGGTCGCGCTCGCCCGCGCGATCGTTTATAACCCGCCGGTGCTGTTGCTCGATGAGTCGCTGTCGAATCTCGACGCCAAACTCCGTGAAGACGCTCGTGCTTGGCTGCGGGAGTTGATTAAACAGATCGGCAACAGCGCGCTTTATGTCACGCACGATCAGACCGAGGCGCTTGCGATTGCCGATCGGGTATTGCTGTTGGACAAAGGAAAGATCCAGCAGGAAGGTCCGCCAGAACAAATTTACGGAGAGCCAACCAGCCGGTTTAGTGCCGAGTTCATTGGCAGCAATAATTGCTTCGAGGGAAAAATCGCCGAGATCTCCGGCCGCCGCGCTCGCCTCGCCGGCGATGGCTGGACGCTTTGGGGCACTCTCAAAGCGGAAAAAAGCCGGGATGCGATCGGCACGGGGGTGGTTCGGGTTGAATCGGTCCGGTTAGCCGACGGCGCGGGAGACTATCGTCTGAAGATGCGACTTAAATCCGCTCTCTACCTGGGAGAGCGCTGGGAATACGTCCTCGAACTGGGAGATTTGCGGCTACGAACTTGGGGCGAAACGTCCCGACCCGCCGGAGAGTACTGGGTCTCGATCCCTCCGGACGCTCTGTGGATTTTCTAGCCCTAATTCGATCGAAACTTGGATTGGAATGCGGCCAGCCCATTCCTTCTCCCCTTGCGGGAGAAGGTTAGGATGAGGGGTGTCGGATCGATCGCTGTCCTTCATTCCTGCTCGTCTGAAACTTTGTTGGGAACCCGAGTTGCTCATCTTGTAATCTCGAGCGCCAGCGAGAGATCTTATACTTGCTGCGACATGGCAAGAAAAGATTTCTCGCCTTCAGCTCGAAATGACAATTGCGACAAGCAAAGAATTTCGCATTGGCCTTCGCTACACGTTTTCCATCCCGATGGAAAACATCCGCTCCAGGTCATGGCGTGAATAGACGCGAAAAGCGATCAACGTCTCAGAGCTGGTAATCCCTGGCACAGCGCGAATGCGTTCGGTGACGATTTTCGCCAATTGATCGTTGTCGCTCGTCCGCACGATCGCCGCGAGATCGTAGCGCCCCGCGACGGAATAAACTTCGGTAACACCGTCGGTATCGGCGAGCGTCTCAGCTACCTTGTTGGTTTTATCTCTTTCGGTATTCAGCAGGACTATTGCGGAAAGCATATTGGGCTCCTTGAATAAAGATTAGCCATCGAGTTCGAACTAAGGAACAGTAGCCGACGCGATACCGCATCGTCAATGTTGCTCAGCTTGAGGTGCTGATGCAGTTTCACTGAGAATAGTCGGAGCAGAGCAAAGATTTCTCGGAAAGCCCTCGAAATGACACATTAAATTTTTCTGCCGCCTCGAACCAAGTCAGAGATCTTGACTCAACTGCATCAGTTATCGAGTTGAAGAATAGAGCCTCGTTCAATAGGATGCAGCTCGATACGGAGGTCTTATGTTCGCGCTCAAAATTCTAACAGTGCTCGTCTCGTTGACGTGCGTGGTTGCCGTTGCGAAGCTTGGCGCTGAGGAAAAGCTCACGGTCTCATACAGCTCGGTCGATGCGCCGAGCGCAAACTGGTACATCGCGCAGGAAAAAGGCTTCTATAAGAAGTATGGCATGGACGTCGAGTCGATCTTCATTCCGGCATCCTCGACCAATGTCGCCGTATTAGTCGCCGGGCAAATCAAATTCGGCAACGGTACAGGCGGCGTCATCGCCAGCGCCGCGGTCAGCGGCGCCAACTTGGTCGCCGTCAGCTGCTTCATCAATACGTTGCCGTACGAATTGATCGTCCAGGAATCGATCAAAACCAAGGAACAGTTGAGAGGAAAGAGTATCGGCATTAGCCGGATCGGCAGCTCGTCGGATGTCGCCGCACGCGTGCTGCTCAAAGGATTGGGACTCGAACCGGACAAAGACGTGCCGATTATTCAGGTCGGTGGCTCCAGCGAGCGCGCCGCGGCTTTCCGCAGCGGCAAGATTGCCGCTTTCCCGGCGCCACCCGGCGTGATTCATCTCGCCAAAGGCATGGCGCACCGCGTGCTGACCAGCACAGCGGATTTCCCGAAGCCGTATCCGTTTCCTTACATTTGCGCCACAACCACGAAAAGCTATTTAGCGAGCAATCGCCCGACCGTAAAAAAACTCCTCATGGCGCTCACTGAAGCCGCGCATTTCTTCAAGACCCGCAAGGAGGAGAGCAAAAGAATTATCGCCAAATATACGCGACAAAATGACGAAGCCTATTTGGAAGCAGCCTACGATATCAACGCGCGGCTAGTCGAGCGCGTGCCGTTGGTCAATCGCGAGGGAATGGAGATTCAAGTCAAGGAAGCGATCGCACGCAAACCAGGCTCGACCCTAAAAGTAGAAGACGTGATCGACGATTCCGTCGTCACAGAGCTCGATAAGGAAGGATTTATCGACAGCCTTTACAAATAACAATCCTTGGAACCGGTTGAACGTTTTGAACTTATCTTTCTTATCGCCACAACTGCTCGAAGAACCCTGACTGTTTGACCTCTTCAACGTAACGGCTGTCGTAATAGGCCGTCATCGGCGTGTTCGCGGCGGCTTTGGCATCGATCAAGTTGCTCTGCACCATCTGCTTGACCATGCCGCGTAGCGCGGCTTCCGGCACAAGGCCTTCCTTGGAATAATTCTCGGTGGCGAAGCGGTATGATTGTTCCACCAGGTCGGCGTCTTTCATCGGCATCCACTTGCTCATCACTTTTTTGGTGAATTCTCGGTCCGTTTGGATGAGCTTGATCGCTTCCGCCGTGCCTTTGATCGTTTTGATCACCGTGTCCTTGTCCTTTTCCGCAACCGAGCGGCGCGCGACGATGCCATTGGTGATAAACGGCGTAAGCTTCGCGAGATCCGTTGGCGAAGCCAGCTCATTGTAGCCCTGCTTCTTGAGTTGAAAGTTGTAGGGCGGCGAAAATACCGCCCCGTCGATCGAGCCCCGGCTCAAGCCCGCAAACGCTTCGGGCTGACCGCCCATTTGGAGAATCGTCACATTCTTGATGCTGTAACCATCAAGCAATGTTTGCAAGGCGAAATGAGTCACGGTGCCGAGCCGGCTCACACCCAATTTCTTCCCGACCATGTCTTCGGGTTTTTTGATCTCGGATTTCACCATGATCGACTGTGTAAAGCGCGGAACCATCGCGGTGATATGGATGATATCGCCGCCCTGTAAAATGTTGGAGATCACCGCCGGACCGCCCGACCCCGCCAAATCGGCCGCTCCCGATAGCATCGCATTGAAAAGTGCGGAGGAAGCGCCGATAAAGACCGGATCGAATTCGATCGCATACTTATCGAAGATGCGCGCCTCCTTGGCGACGAACCAGGGAAGACAATTGAGACCGATGGGCGAAAATGGAAAGGGAACCTTCTTGACCTGAGCGCGCAGCGGCGAAGGCAACAACAAAACCGCTGTGAGAGCAACGACAGCGATTTTACAGCCGATCTTCGACAACCAATAAGAAGACGGAAAATCAAGCGAGCATTTCATCTCGGATCCTCCCTCTTGGCAAGGTTGCTTCTCTATTATAGTGTCCTTACCTCTGTCAATGCTTGCATCATAAGATCTGTCGTTTCGCCAGACTCTTATGAAAATACCATTAAAGACCAAAATCCCCCGGTCCTGCGACCCGCCCCCTTTGACAAAGGGGGCCATGGGGGGATTTATCCGCTTTGCTGCGAACCCCCTCAGCTCATCTTCATTCTCTGTGTTGTGCCGATTGCCTCATGAAATACTGTGTGAAAATTGTCATTTCGAGGCAAAGCCGAGAAATCTTCTCTTTCTATGTGGTTTAAAATGCAAGATCTCTCACTGCGATTCGAGATGACAAATTGGTGCGAGGATAAGTTTTCACACAATCTGTCGCTCGAGATGACGATTTGAACGGCTTCAACGGTTTGAACGTTTTGAACGTGTTCTGTTTCTACTTAGGATCCTTGAGATGCTTCGCAAAAAACCCAAACGTGCGCGGCCATGAAGCATTCGCCGCGTGCTCGCGGTAATTGCTCGAGCCGAAATTGGCGAACGCGTGTGCGGCGTTTGGATAGGCATAGAACTCGTGCGGTTTCCCGAGCCGGGTCAATTCGGAATCGAGCTTTTTCATATCCTCTGGTGATGGGTTCTTATCGTCTTCGCCGAAGTGCCCCATGATCGGACAGTGAATGTCTTTGGTCCGCTCGAACGGCGACGGGCCATCGCCCCATGCTGAGAACGTATCGCCGCCGTAGTACATGACTCCGGCTTTGATCTCCGGGTTCACGGCGCACATGAGATAAACCGCGCGACCGCCCATGCAAAAACCGACGATGCCGATGCGTCCAGTGTCCACAGAGTTATGCGACTTCAAAAAATCCACGGTCGCATTGATGTCCGCTATTACCATGGCACCGGTCAATCTCATCCGCCGCGTTGGCCAATCGTCTTTGCAATCCGGCGGATCGCGATGATACAAATCCGGCGCGACGGCAATGAAATCGTTCTGCGCGGCCAGGTCCGAGAATTGGATCATATCGTTCACACCGGTTTGTCCTTGAACGACGACAACGGCTCCGACAG
>DATIEH010000079.1:0-2408 GCA_035455905.1 Binatia bacterium
TTTGGGATACCCAAAAGCTTTGGGCTAGAGCAACTGCGCGGGTTAGAAGTAAAACGCAATTGCTGAGGTCGATTTATGTTTGATTTCCTGTTCCCCAACCATCCATTCGGCGGGCACACGCTGCGGCTGGTTGCGCAAGCGCAGCAGGGCGGCGGTGATATTTTCGATATCGCCCGCGCCATGAAAAGTGTCGAAGCCGGCGACAACGCGGCTTGGGAGAGCGCGTGGCTGAACTTGGCCGAGAAAACGGAGGCACGAGCTCACCAGGCGCTTGCCGCCGGTCACACGCGCACCGCGCGGCAATATTTCTTTCATGCGAGCAACTACTACCGTATGTCCGACGTGCTGCTCACGATTGCGGAAGAGCCCAAGCGCAGAGAACGCTTCCGCAAATCACAGGAGCTCTTCCGCGAAGCCGCCAAGCTCAACGATGCCAAGATCGAAGTGATAACGGTGCGATCGGGAAACGAGGAATACGACGGTTACTTTTGCCATCCAACAAAAACGCAAAAAGGCCAATGGCCGGCGATCCTTTTTCTCGGCGGCGCCGATGCCTACGCTGAAGAGATCTATTTCGGCGGCAAACAGATGCTCGACCGCGGCTCGGCGATGTTGCTCGTCGACACCCCGGGTCGTGGTTCATCTATTTATCTGAAAGGAATCACGACGCGGCCTGATTACGAAGTCCCCGGCAAGGCTTGTATCGATTATCTCCTTTCACGTTCCGAGGTCGATCCAAACCGCGTGGCGTTGATGGGTATCAGCATGGCAGGTTATTATGCGCCGCGTGTCGCGGCATTCGAAAACCGCATTAAGGCTTTGATCGCGTGGAGCGGCTGCTACAGCGTGCTCGATGACCTCTACGATTTTTGCGTTCACCTGCAGCCGGTGTGCCAGAGATTGTTGGGCGGCGTGAGCCACGAAGAAGCGAGACGACAATTAAAAGATTATACGATGGAGGGAATCGCAAAAAACATTACCTGCCCAACCCTGATCACGCACGGCGACAGGGACACCTTGATGTCCGTCGACGGAGCCAAGCGGCTCTTCGACGAACTCGGCGCCAGGGACAAAACACTCAAAATTTACGGCGAGGCCGACGGCGGCGGCCGGATTCACTGCAGTCATGATTACTGGGCGCATAACCTGCCCTACATGCTCGATTGGTTGGAGGAGAGGCTGTGAGGGAATAGGGTTCAAATCGTTCAAACTGCTCAAGCCGTTCCAGCCCCCGCCTCTTTCCTTCCCCCGCGACGCGGGGGAGGATGTAAGGAGGGGGTTGAACTGAGCGCAGTTTAACGACGTAAAACATCTGAACGCCTGTCTTTCCGAAGGAGGAAAATTGGTAAACGCAACAGGTAAAGACACTCACTGGGACAAGGAAACCGACGTCATCGTCGTAGGCTACGGCGCAGCCGGAGGAATTTCGGCCATCACGGCGCATGACGCGGGCGCGAAAGTGTTGTTGATCGAAAAGATGCCGCATCCAGGCGGCATTTCAATGCTCTCCGGCGGCGGCGTCGCCTTCGCGCATAACGCCGAGGGCGCTTTTCAATATTTGAAGCGCAGCTGCAATGGCACTACGCCGGACGACATCCTGCGCAAGATGGCCGAAGAGATGGTCGGAATGATCGATTGGCTCACTGAGCTTGCGAAAGTAAGCGGCACCGAACCGACCAAAACCGAAACCCGAGGCCACGGCACCTATCCCTTCCCGGGCACCAATGAAATCGATTCCATCAAGCTCAAGGATTTTCCGGCTTATTCGGAATTTCCCTGGGCGAAAGGCTTACGCGGCGGCGCGCGTCTGTTCAAAGTCGTTTACGATAATGTCAACACGCGCAAAATCGAGGTTCTGCTTGCCACGCCGGCAAAAGAATTGATCAAGAATGGCGCAGGCGAAGTTATTGGCTTGCTCGCGGAACACCAGGGCAAGCCGTTGCGCGTCAAAGCGCGCAAAGGCGTGATCCTCGCTTGCGGCGGCTACGAAAACGACGACGCCATGAAGCTTCAGTATTTTGAAGCGCAGCCGGTCTATCCCGTCTATCTCGGCAACACAGGCGATGGCGTCAAAATGGCGCAGCAGGCCGGTGCCGGTTTGTGGCATATGTGGCATTTTCACGGCGGTTACGGATTCAAATTTGCTGAGCTACCGTTTGCCATCCGCCACGTCTGGGCAGGACCGAGAAACGAAAACCGTAAAATGATCTGGATTGCGGTGGACAAATTCGGCAAGCGCTTCATGGATGAGTACCCGCCGGCGCCGCAAGACACCGGCACTCGACCACTGGAATTTTACGACGCCGACATACAGGATTATCCGCGTATCCCCTGCCATCTAATTTTCGATGAGGAAGGCAGAAAAATCGGGCCAATTGGAATCCCGATCGTGAACGATGAGCGCTACA
>DATIEH010000080.1:0-2812 GCA_035455905.1 Binatia bacterium
CTTTTTGCCGCCGAGAAAACGGGTAATGGAAGTAGTCGATATGAAAATGGATGATGTCGAAGTAATGCGCTCTTTGAAAAACTTGCTCGAGCTGCAATAGGTGATACGCCAGTTCGTCGATACAGTCAGGATCGAGGCGCAACGCTTGCTCGCAGGCGGAGATTAGCTTCGCTTGCGTCAACGAATCACCGCTTGCAAAAAGTGTAACCTGATGGCCCGCTTCGACTAGCGCTTCCGTTAAATACGATACAACACGCTCTGTGCCTCCGTAGTAACGCGGCGGAACTCGTTCATAAAGCGGTGCCACTTGAGCAATTCTCATAGCTCTTCCTTTCCAGACTGTAGTGCAAACTGACGAGCACGCTCGCCGTCTTAATTACGTACCGGCTAATGCAGCGCTAGCGGGGCTGTAGAAACGATGGGCAGATCGGAAGAAAACCAACAGGCGCGCGGCCAAGCGGCCGCAGTATCTATTCTGTGGCGATCGAAGCTGTCGTTCTCGTAAGCGCAATTACCTCTGGAGTAGAAAAGTAATTCAGATCAAATCATCTCTTCCAGGACCTTGCTCAATTGACGATCCGCTGCAATACGTAGGTAAGTTTCAGCAACCAGTGTGCCAAAAAAAATGTTGCAGTTTCTCGACATCGCTAGCGGCTGTAACTTTTTTGCTCACAACTCGTACTTACAACTTGTCCGGGTTTTATCCACAATATTTAGGCTGTACGTTAACTGTACTCGGTGATCCGAGTATGCTACACAAAATCGTCTTTTTGACTAGGCGTCCAATCCGGGAGGACAATATGCCATTGACAAAAGTACGCGGCATCAACATCAATTACCAACTTCTGGGGGATACCGGTCCATGGGTGGCACTCTCACCCGGCGGGCGGCGCGACATGAGCGGCATCGAGACCCAAGCGAAAGCGCTCGCTGCCCTGGGGCATCGTATCGCCATCTTCGACCGGCGCAACTGCGGCGCGTCCGACGTGGTGATCGACGGAGACGAATCCGAATATGAAATTTGGGCGGATGACGTTCACGAGTTGCTATCGCAGCTCGGCGCCTTGCCGGCGTTCGTGGGCGGCAGCTCGTCGGGCTGTCGCACATCACTGCTATTCGCCCTGCGGCACCCCTCATCAGTGCGCGGCCTCTTGCTTTGGCGCGTCACCGGCGGGCGTTTCGCGTGCGAGCGTTTGGCCGAGGAATATTACGGTCAATACATCAAAGCGGCGCAAAAAGGCGGCATGGCTGCCGTCTGTGAAATGGAGCACTGGAAAGAGCGCATTGCCGCGCGGCCGGAGAACCGAGACGCACTCATGCGTCTGAAGCCGGAACGTTTTATCGCGGTCATGTCACACTGGCGCGACTATTTTCTGAAGGGCATCGATCTTCCGGTGATCGGCGCCACCGAGCAGGAACTGAAGTCGATCAAAGTGCCTGCTTGTATTGTTCCCGGCAACGACAACACTCACGGGCGCCAAACCGGAGAAGCTCTCGGACGCCTGATCCCGAAAAGCGAAGTGCATATTTTGTTTCCGAAGCACTATGATGAACCTTTGAGTCCGCGGGAAGAATGGGACGAAAAAGCCGGTGAGATGGCCGCCTTGTTTGCTGACTTTGTGAAACGGTCGGCGACATAGTGAAAAAAAACTTCCGCCTAAGCCGCCGCCCCGAATTTTTTTTCGGGAGCTCCAGTTTCCCGAATCCGGATTCCCGCTAAAGTCATATACGGATAAACGAACCAACTCGGCCGCGCGATCTGCAAACAGCCGCTGAAAATCGACCGACGTCATTAAAAATCACGCAAGGAGAACCCATGCTCGACCCGCTCGATGCTCTCAAGGAAAAGATGGTGCTGGTCTGCAAGGCGCTGCAAAAACAGCGCTTGCTCGATGGCTATGGGCACGTTACCGCGCGTCTTTCGGACGGTCGTATTTTGAGCACGCCGCATATGCCGCCGGGAAAAGCTACAGTGCGCGATTTGATTATCCTCGACCGTGAAGGCAACAAGCTCGAAGGCGCCGGAGAACCCAACGGCGAGACTCCGATGCACACCTCAATCTATAAGGCTCGTCCTGATGTAGAATGCATTCTCCATTACCACCCCGAAGAGTTGGTCGTTGTGGCCGCGGCTGGACAAGAAATAAAAGTGATTGCCAATTGCGCCGTTCACTTTCACCGCGGCACGCCAATCTACGACTCGCCTTTGTTGATCCGCAATCACACTTTGGGCGACAAAGTCGCTGCGACGCTCGGCGATCGAACCGCCGTACTCCTGCGCGGCCACGGCGGCACCGTGGTCGCGAGTAATCTTGACATGCTGCTACGACGCGGCGTTGATTTCGTAAAGTCCGCAAGGATTCAAATCATGGCCGCCCCTCTTGGGCACGTTAAGACGCATAGCAAAGAGGAATGCGAGCAAATGGCCGCCGGTCATGACAGGCCTGATGCAAGCCGGCGTCACGTCGATTTTTACATTTCCGAGATCTTTGAATGACTCTCGATCGTTAAAATTGCCGCAGATAAAGCGACCGACAAGCTACGGGTGCAAAATCTATCTATGATGTGACTTGATTCATGGCCGCTGAACAAAATCCTTTCGCCAAAATTCCAGCGGGATTGAATACGACGGCGGCAGCCGCCGCATTCATCGAAACGATAACTTATGCCGCCATTCCGTCCGACGCTGTGCGCATCGGCACGCGCTGCTTGCTGGACGGCCTTGGCCTATTCGTGGCTGGGGCCGAAGAACATTCGGTCGAGATTATCACCGATGAAGCCGAGCACACCGGCGGCAGGCCGGATGCATTCT
>DATIEH010000081.1:0-3663 GCA_035455905.1 Binatia bacterium
GCGATCGCCAAGTTCGTCAAGGTCGATGACCCGAAGATCCTCGATGCATCATATGACGCCTATGCCCCTTACTTGGAAACAAATCTTGCGGTACGCGACGACGTGATCCGCTCCGAGTTGGATTACCTCGACGAAAAAGAATTTCCCAAGGCCAGGAGCACGAAAACGAGAGAGTTTTACGATAATACGTTCATCGAGACTTTGGATAAAGCAGGTTTCTTCGCGTCGCTCGGTCTCGGCAGGCAAAAATGACCGCGCATTTCACGGGACTTTGACGCAAACGTCCCCAGGGTACCTCGCAGTACTATCTCAAATGGCCATTGAGCCGTCTCCCGATCGTTAGACCATGCCGAATGATTTAACTGGCAGCCGGGCAACCCAAAGTGACAATCCGTGCTAGACAATTTCCCCCGATCTGGAATAAACCCAGTCACTAATTGGGACGGATCGTGATCGTCTTTCTGCTTATCTTGCACAGTCTTTTGGCGGTGGCGTTGCTCGGCGCGATTACCCATCAAACGATCAGCGCCTGGGCACCCGCGAACCGCGCCGCGGCGAGTTCGTTCATCGTTCGGATGCGCGCGGTACCACCGACATCTTACGTCAATGCCGTCATTATGCTTTATGCGCTGACCGCTCTCTTGGGCGCAATCATTTATCCTTCCTATCGGCTCAACGTGAGGATTGTCCTTGAGCAAATGCAGCTTTACATCCCGAACGGCGCTTTCGAGCTGAAGGAGCACTTCGTTGCGCTTGGTCTCGGTATGCTCCCCGCCTACTGGTATTTTTGGCGCGCGCCCCAGGTCGCCCAGTACGGTCGCACCCGCGCGGTCTTGACCGCGCTTCTCGCCTTCATCGTGTGGTGGGGCTTTGTCGTCGGTCACATTCTAAACAACATTCGGGGCTTCGATTTATGAGCGATGCGCCGGCCATTTCGAAATTTGTCATTGCCTTCGCGGTCGCTTAAGCCCTGCTCTATGTTTTATCGGTGCAATACAACCTTGCGCTTTTTACTTATCATGCCGCGACGGAGCAATTTCATTTTCTCGTGCAGCCAACGAGCGAAGGACCAGCGATGTACTGGTATGGCTGGCTCGCCACGTCTGCGCTGGGCGCATTGGCCATCGCGGCTCTGGTCTCATGGTTGCCCGTCGTTTCAGCAAAGCGGCTCTGGCACGGCTGCGCCTGGACGGTGCCGCTGGTGGTCATGGTGGTTTTTGTCTTTATGCTGCGGCGATACTTCGTCCGATAGGCCGAACTCCAAAAGGAACACGATGAAATCAATCGCGAGCAGCCTGGGTCGTGCAATTCTCGGGACTATCCTATGCCTACTTACAATGGCTTCACCGGGTTGGGGCGGAGGAAGCGACGACGAAGCACCGGACGCGCATCAGGACAACGGCCCGTCGTACTTCGCCGCCCTTGGGCGGAAACCCATAAGGAGGCCCTGGTTCGTTATGTGCGCGCACTGGGCGAGGCGTTCACATTTATCCGCGATCCCGCGAAACGGAGTTCGGTGATAAAGACGATCGTGGAGACGACCGGTTCAACCGAAGCGGTCGCCAAGCAAACTCTTGGATTGTTTTTCGAGCCCGAACGCGGCGTGTTGCCGAAAAAAGCGGAGATCAATCTCAAAGGACTGGAGCAGGTGATCGCATTTATGGGCGAAGCGGGAAATCTAAAACCGCCGCTCCCGGCGGCTGAGCGATTCGTCGATTTCCAATACGTTCACGCGGCAGGAGTTAAGTGATCATCACTCCATTGCTCCACATCATCAGGCAAGTTTCACTGCTTGTAAATCTTATCGATGAAGCCACTTTTTTCCAGCTCCCGCACGATACTTTCATCAACTAGATCTTCGAACCGTAACTGCGCGCCCGGTTTGCGACTCGTCGCCTCTTTGATTTGAACTTCCGTTCCAGCCCGCGTTACCAGCGGCACGACGTCGTACAGCTTTGCGCTGGCCGTGTAAGCCGCCTCGAGATAGTTTTCTTCAAAGATTCGGCTGTATTTAGCAATAATTTTCTTGCTCTCGTCTTTGTGCGTTTTGAAATATTGAACCGCCTCGATATGCGCCATCAGAACTTTTTTAACGGTATCGCGTTGCCGCGACAGATAGCTTCTGGTCGTCGTGGCGCAAATATAGGGAAACTCGAATCGTTTCTGAAAATCCGCCGTGCTGATGAGAATTCGAAACGGCATGCCTTTGGTCAGATAAATAATACCAGGGGGCGACGGAAATCCCGCGATCCGTCCGGTCCGAAAAGAGGCTGCCCGCTCGGCCGGCCCGCCGACTTGCATGATCGGCACCTGCTTATCGGGCTCCAATCCGAGACCGCGAATGAGCGCGCGCGCAGCGACATCGGATGCGCTCCCGACGCGGCTGATGCCGATGCTTTTCCCTTTGAGATCCTCGGCCGATTTAATATTGTCATTGACCACCAACTCGTAGGGCAATGAATTCAGATAACAGGAAACCAATACGAGATCGGCACCGGCCACCACAGCGCTCGCGACTCCGCCGCCGGAGGCATTGCCGACTTGCACATCACCGGCGACCAAGCTGGAAACGCTCGTCGTCGTGCTCGGGATAAAGAGCAGATCAGCGTCGAGGCCGTACTTCTTGTAAAGCCCGCGCTCTTTGGCCAAATACCAGACCGAATTGCTGCTCTCTAAAGCGCTGTGCGCCAGACGGATTTTTTCTTGCGCAAGGCTTGCGCATGGAAAAGAACAGAGCAAAAAGAATAACAGCGCGGTCAGCGACGACCAACAAACTGCCCTCGAGATCATAGTCCCTCCTGCGAGGACTCAAGCGCCTCACCAGTCATTCTCGGGCATGCCGAATTCATGCGTCTTTTCGTACTCCGATAACGGACGCACCGAATGCCGGCGTCGCCGGTATAACGAGAACGTGACTTCATTTAACCGGCCTACCCCGATCTGTAGGTGCGTCGATTCAGTTGAACGGCCGCGGAGCTCGAGCGAACGGATGGTCAACGCCAGTTGGCGTCTGATGGAATAATATTTTTTCCCAACCGGCGCTCTGGAGGCGCAGCCAACCATCTCTGCACTCTTTCCGCATAGAGCTTGAAATGCGGCGTCTGACGGTGCGCTTCCAGTGCAGCGTCGTCTTTATATACCTCGTAGTAGTAAAACCGGTATGGATCGTCTTTGTCTTGAAGCACGTCAAAACGCAAGCAGCCGAGTTCATCCTTTTCCGAATGCTCAGCGTCGTGACGTATAGCTTCCAAGTACTCCGACAGATTTTCGGGCTTTATCTGAACCATCACCTGCAAAGCGATCATGCTGCACCTCCACGGTCGAATTCATCGTCAAGGGAGCGGCGGCCGAAATACCGCAAACACTTTGTCGGAATTTGTGATCCAGGACTCGAGAAACACCGCCTCGTCAGGCTTTCGGTTGAGCTCCGCCATCGCTCCTGCAAGGCAAAACCAATTGAGCAATTCGTGATGGCCGCGATCTTCGGCCTGAGCCAAATTGGTGTTACGCCAGGTGTCCCACTCCCCGTTGCGCAGGGCTTCGAAGTAACGCTTATCGGACTCGACATCGGGGTACATCCGGCCCCGCTTTTCGGTCAGGAACGAATGCGACCAGCTCGAAGACGCAATCAATGCGACTTTCCACGGAGTGTTGGCGAAGGCA
>DATIEH010000082.1:0-3162 GCA_035455905.1 Binatia bacterium
CGTTCTGTCAACGAAGAATCGCGCTCGAAACGAATTCTTTCCCTCGCTCGGCGGTGCGGCGCGTCGACGCCCGGCAGGTTTCGTGCTACCCCTAGGTAAATCTTTTTATCGGCAATTATGCACGAAGATCGCGCTCAGCACGGCCGCGCCAGTGTCGCGCGCAATGCCGGAGTCATCAGTCTCGCTGTGACAGCCAGCCGGGTACTCGGTTTGGTCCGTGACCAGGTATTCGCCGCGTTGTTTGGCGCCGGCCTGCAATACGATGCTTTCCTGACTGCGTTTCGCATTCCGAATTTGCTGCGCGACTTGTTCGCCGAAGGCGCTCTGTCTGCAGCTTTCGTCACGACTTTCACCCAGGTCCAGCAAACCAAAGGATCGGAGGAAGCGTTTCGGTTGTCGAATCGTGTCGCCACTGCACTGATGCTGTTACTGAGCGTGATTTGTGTTGTCGGATGGATTTTCGCGCCGTCCATCGTCTACTGGCTTGCACCGGGATTTTACGACGTGCCGGGCAAAGCCGAACTCACGATTCACCTCACGCGCATCATGATTCCGTTTTTGTTGCTGATCGCCCTTGCCGCCAAGGCCATGGGCATATTGAACGCACGCAACAAATTTGCGATTCCAGCCATCGCGCCGGTATTTTTCAATTTAGGATCGGTGATCGGCGGATTGTTTCTCGGTTTCACCGTCGGCCCATCCCTCGGACTGAGCCCGATTGAAGGAATGGCTTTTGGCACTCTCGTTGGTGGCTTTCTCCAGTTTGCGGTTCAGTGGCCGAGCCTGCGCCACGCCGGATTTCGCTACCGGCCGATGTTGGACTTCTACGATCCTGGAGTACGCCAGATCATGCGTCTCATGGGTCCGGCGATCATCGGTACCGCAGCCGTGCAGATCAATGTTTTCGTCAATACCAACTTTGCCTCGGAGATCGTCGATCCCGCCACCGGCGCTGTCCTCAACGGGCCCGTGTCCTGGTTGAGCTATGCATTTCGCTTTATGCAGTTTCCGATCGGCGTGTTCGGCGTCGCCATCGCAACGGCCGCGCTGCCACCGCTGTCGCGCAGCACCAGCAATCCGGATTACGTCGAATTTCGTCAGACCCTGGCGCATTCACTGGCGTTGGTTTTTCTGCTGTGCATTCCGTCGGCGGTCGGTCTGGCCGTTTTAGGTCGGCCGATCGTCGCACTCGTTTTCGAGCATGGTAAATTTACCAGCTTCGATACCGTTCAGACGGCCAATGCTTTGGCAGCTTATTCTCTGGGACTCGCCGGCTATGCCGCCGTCAAGGTGCTTTCACCCGCGTTTTACGCTCTGAATGATGCGCGCACGCCGATGCTGATCAGCGTCGGTTCGATCGTGGTGAATTTCGTTATGAACTCGCTGCTTGTCGGGCCGTTCGGCCACGTTGGCCTGGCTTTTTCGACCTCCACCGTCGCCCTAGTCAATTTTCTGCTGCTCGCGGTCTTCATGCGCCGACGGCTCGGCAGATTAGGCGGACGGCGGCTAGCCGCTACGGTTCTCCGGGTAGCCGCCGCATCCTGCGCGATGGCGGCCGGAGCTTGGTTTGCGAGCGAATTACTTTCTTGGTTGCCGCTCCGCGGACTTGGACTGCACTTGCTGCAAGTCAGCGCCGCTCTGGCTCTAGCAGCGGTGATTTTTTACGCAAGTTGTCGTCTGCTGGGAGTCGAAGAACTGGATGACGCGGTGAACGCACTCGGCTCCAGATTCGTACGGATTGTACGCCGCCGCTGACCGTTTTTCGCGCCGCAATGTTTTGAAAATCGTTGACATTGACAGCACCGCTTCCACCGTTTAACAATCCGAACGTCGGGAGGAGGTCCTATGCCTAAAGTCAATTCCCTCGGCCATATCGGTGTTCATGTGCGCGATGTCGAGCGTTCAGTGGCTTTTTACCGGGATATTCTCGGGCTGCAGGTGAGCGATCGAAGCCCCAGGGGCGGCGTTTTCATGACGGCGCAGGACCGCGCCGTGGAACACCACGAGCTTCTTCTCGCCCCCGGCCGCAACGACGATGGCAATCTCCCTATTCTCCAGCAGATCTCGTTTCGCTGCGCGACCCTCAAAGACGTAAAGGACTTTTATCAAACGTTTGTCGATCACAACGTGCCGATCCAGCGCGTGGTCAGCCATGGAAATACCGTAAGCGTTTATGCGCGGGACCCTGACGGTAATTCGGTCGAAGTCTACTGGCCGAGCGGCATTGACATGCCTCAGCCGTTCGGCAAACCGATGGATTTGACCAAAAGCGAGCCTGAGATCCGAGATCAACTCACGCAGATTATCCGAGAATGGGAAGAGGCCAAGCAAAAACAGAAGCCCGCAGAACAACCCTAAATACTTGAAACCAATGTTGACGTTGCCATCGGTTTGGATTTAGAGCTTCGATTTCGGATTTAGTCATCACGGAGGTAATGTATGCCGCGGATTCCTTACGTCGATCCTGAGACTGTCAGCGATCCGGAAATCAGAGGTTATCTCGAGCGCGCCCGCCGCGAAGGCACCCCCAGACCTGAAAGCCAGGCCGTGCGTGCTCACGTGCCGAATGTCATCCGTGCTTTTTCCCAAGCCTGGGAGCTCACTTTCCGCAACGGTGTCGTCGATCACGCTTTGAAAGAGCTCTGTCGCGTCTACGTTTCGCAGTCGATCCAGTGCGAGTATTGAGGCGTACAGCGCTCCGTCCAGGCTGGACGGCAAGGCCTCACCGAAGACAAATACGATGAGCTTTTGAACTTCGCCGACTCAGATAAATTCACCGAGAGAGAAAAGGTCGCGCTCACTTACACCAGCGCGATCGCATGGAATTCCGAGATCGCCGACGACGCGCTCTGGGCAAAACTATATGAGCATTTCACGATCGACGAGTTGGTCGAGCTCGGCTTTTTCATCGGCCTCACCCTGGGACAGCAGCGCTGGATTAAGACGCTGGGCATCGAACACGGTAATGTGCTCGGAGATACGGCCGCTGGCCTGGCGCCATCTCGTTGAAAAAATACGCTCGCAATTATTTAGCTTCTTATAAGCCTCGCTTGTAGAAACCGCCGCGCAGCGGCGGGTGAGAGCTCAGTCCATTAATGATTTTCTCGGCAGTAATAGGAAGTTCACTAATCCGAACTCCCGTCGCATTATAGACAGCATTAG
>DATIEH010000083.1:0-4130 GCA_035455905.1 Binatia bacterium
CGCGCGCGAATTAAATTTCTGATCGCGCATCTCGGCATCGACGAATTTCGCCGGCTGGTGCTGGCAGAGCGGCAGACGCTCCCGTCCGATTCGCGTTGGACCGATTACTTGTCGTCGATCGAGGAGCAAGCCGAGCAGCCGTTGAAAGCCGGGCTCAGTCTCAATGGTCATCAACGTCCTGACGGGTTTGACGCCTGGTACGCAACCAATATCTACAAGCAGCGCCAACCCAGCTACGTTGCAGCGACGGTATCGCTGCCGCTCGGAGATGCCAGCGCCGATCAACTGCGCGCGCTCGCCGATATCGCGCGGCGCTTTGTCAAAGACACGCCGCGCACCACTGTGGAGCAAAATCTTCTCTTTCGGTGGGTGAGCGAAGCGGATCTGCCGGAGTTTTACCAGGCGATCAAAGCGATCGGATTGGGCGCTGCGGATGCGGCAACCATCGTGGACGTGACGGCCTGCCCGGGTACGGACACTTGCAAATTGGGCATCGCGTCGTCGCGCGGTTTGGCACGCGAGCTACGGTACCAGCTCGGCGAAAAGAGCCTCGAGCTCGACGAGGCGGTGAAAAATCTCCGCATCAAAGTCAGTGGCTGCTTCAACTCGTGCGGGCAGCATCACGTCGCTGATATTGGCTTTTATGGCATTAACCGGAATGTGAAAGGCTTTCAGGTGCCGCATTTCCAGGTGATCCTCGGCGGCAAGTTTCACGACAACGCGGGCGAGTACGGTGTCGCCATCGGTGCCGTGCCATCGAAACGCGTGCCCGAAGCCGTATCGACGATCACGCAATATTACGTCGAAAACAGACTAAAGGACGAGCGCTTTCAGGATTTCGTCGCGCGGATCGGCAAAAAACAGATCAAAGACCTGCTCGAAGATTTGACCAAAATTCCCGCACATGAAGTGGATCGCTCCTACTACAGCGATTGGGGCGATCCGCGCGAGTTCACGCTCGCGGACATGGGCGTGGGCGAGTGCGCCGGCGAAGTGGTGAGCCAAGCCGAATTTGCTTTGGCGGCGAGCGAGCGCGAGTTGTTCGAAGCGCAACTGCTGTTGGATGCCGGCCATAGCCAACCCGCCGCGAAGGTTGCCTATGGATCCATGGTGCGCG
This sequence comes from Binatia bacterium, assembly GCA_035455905.1. Lineage (GTDB taxonomy): Bacteria > Desulfobacterota > Binatia > UBA9968 > UBA9968 > DP-20. The sequence goes on from DATIEH010000083.1 coordinate 1,118, forward strand.
CGGCACAAGGTCTGGTGAAAGACCAGAATCCCAACGTTTCAGACAACGAAAACCAGGTTGTTACGGAATTTACCCGGCGCTTTTACGACACGCAGCTTTTCTGGGACAAGTACGCGGGCGGAAAATTCGCCGAGTATTTGTTCAAAGCGCGGGAATTTATCGCGTCGGGCAAACTACCGGATGCGGATCGCGCAGTGCAGCTACTGCAAGAAGCACAGCTTTTTATCGATGCCGCGCACGACTGTCATAACAAGCTGCGTGGCCCGGCGCCGAACGCCGCGGCAATCGCTCCGGCTGCGCAGCCGAGCGCGTGAGAAGAAGAGTGGAGAGAAAAAAATCTCCCATGACCGCTCTTTTATAAAGAGGCGAATTGGAATTCCTCCAATGGAACAGGAAAAAGCTTGGATACCACGGAAGGGGAGTGAGTTGGATTAAAGGCTGTCTTCCCTCTTTGAAAAAGGGGGATTAAGGGGGATTTATCCTCGGATGGATCTGCAAAAGCTCACTGTAAAATTTTTCACGGCCGCACCGGACATTGTGCCGCTGACGGACTTTATCGAAATTTTTCATGGCTGGATCCAGGCGACGGACGGGGTTTACCACGACGTAGCCGATTACAGCCACATGCAGGAAGGCCCGGGGATCGTGTTAGTTGCGCAGCATGCCAATTTGCACATCGACGAGACCGGCGGCAGGCGCGGTTTGCTGTACTGCCAGAAGGCACCGCTTACCGGAACCAATCACGAAAAATTGCGTATGGTGCTTCACGCCGCGCTGGAGAATTGCCGGCGCTTGGAGCGCGATGCAGCGCTGTACGGAAAAATTAAGTTTTCCGGCGACGAGGTTTCAATATCGGTCAATGACCGCTTGGTGGCGCCGAACGATGCGCAAACCTATCAAAGCTTGAAACCGGACTTGGAACAGACGGCGACCGAACTATTTCTCCCGGCCAAACCGATCATCAGCCATAAACAGGATACGCGACAACGATTTTCCGTTGCCATCAGAACCTTCGAGTCGTTGTCGCTCGATATGCTGCTCGCGAATTTAGGTCCGAGAAAATTAGATAGCATGGCCACCGGTCGTGGCTCACGATTTTCGACATAGGTGACGACACCGACCAGTGCGATTGAGAAGCACGGCCGCAAAAAGGCTTCTACTGTTTTTGAGATTGTTTCAAATGTGCGACAAAGCTAGATTTGGAAAGGGCTACTCTGGGAAAATCGATTCCTCTAGAAAGGACTCCGATGGGTTACTTTCCAATCTATCTCGAAATGAGCGGTCGGCGCTGTCTAGTGATTGGTGGCGGAGAACTGGCGGAGCGCAAAACCGCCGGGCTATTGGCGGCAGGAGCGGCGGTAACGGTGCTTAGCCCGGATGTGACGGAGACTATCGCCGATTGGCTGTCGCAGAAGGCGATCACCGTTATCCCGCGCTATTATCAGCCCGGTGATTTGGCGGAATTTGACCTGGTGTTCGTTGCCACGGACGATTCGCAAGTGAACGCCGTGGCTTATCGCGAGGGCAGAAGCTACGGCATCTGGGTCAACTCGGCGGACGACCCGGCGCGCTGCGATTTCATTTTGCCTTCGGTGCTTCGGCGTGGCGAATTGACGGTGGCGGTTTCCACGGCGGGACATAGCCCGGCACTGGCGCGCACCATTCGCGAGGAACTCGAGCTCTATTTCACCCCGGAGTACGAATCTCTCGCCGCGCTGGCGGCGGAAGTCAGAAAAGAGCTGTTGCAACGCTCGGTCAGCGTGCCGTTCGAGGCGTGGCGGCGTGCGCTCAGCGGCGATGTGCGTCAGTTCCTCATGCGTGGTGATTATGCCAGGGCGAAAAACCAGCTGTTGTACGAATTGGGAATTACCGAATGAGACTCGGCAAAGTCTGCCTGGTCGGTGCCGGTCCCGGTGATCCGGGACTTTTGACGATCCGTGGTCTCGAGCGGCTGCGCTGCGCGGATGTCATTGTCTACGATCAGCTGGTGAATCCCGCTATCCTAGCCGAAGCTTCGCCTATCGCAACGAAAATTTACGTCGGCAAACAAGCCGGTCAGCATTGCGCCTCGCAAACAGATATCAACCGCATACTCATCGAGTGCGCTCGCGATGGCTGTGAGGTCGTCCGCTTGAAGGGCGGCGATCCCTTTGTCTTCGGCCGCGGTGGTGAAGAAGCAACGGCGCTGGCGCACGCCGGCATACCGTTCGAGATCATCCCCGGGGTGAGTTCTGCGGTCGCTGTGCCGGCCTACGCCGGTATACCGCTCACGCATCGCGGTGTCGCTTCGTCGTTTGCGGTGGTCACCGGCCATCCAGCAGGCAATACGAAATCAGCGGTCGAATGGGCAAAGTTGGCACACACCGTGGATACGCTGGTGATTTTGATGGGTCTCAAAAATCTGCCGCACATCGCTGCGGAGTTGCTCGCCGGCGGTGTTTCTCCCCAGATGCCGACAGCGGTGATTCAACAGGGAACAACTCGGGAGCAGGAGAGCGTCACCGGGAGGCTGGAAAATATCGTCGAGCGCGCAGCGCACCTGAAATCGCCCGCTGTCATCGTGGTGGGCCACGTCGTCGAACTGAGCGCGCAACTTCAATGGTTCGGGTCGGAATCGATGCTGCCAGAGAATGTTGCTTCTCATGCTGCGGCGGGTAAAGAAACCTTGAGACTAGAGGCGTGAGAACGGGCATTTGGAGCGGCGATTTATTGCATCGAGTGAATCAACCATCGACAGTAAAGCCTATCAGTTATGGAAGGGCACGAAGTTTACCAAGGTAAAATTATTTTGACTGAATTCGTGCGTGCTTTTAAAACTGCGGGGTTGAAGCCTGGTAACGCTGTTCCGTCATTCCCGCATTGTTTTAGCGGAATCCATCCCGCAGAGGCGAGCCTAAGCTCATGAATGACTTCGTGGTGAAGTTTCTGCTCGCATCTTGCGGCTCTGAGACGCTAGCAATTTATTCCAGTTAACGGAGAAAATCTGTGGATTCTAGCGAAAAGGCAAATCTCG
>DATIEH010000084.1:0-18276 GCA_035455905.1 Binatia bacterium
GGTCATTGCCTCAGCTAATCAGGTAGCGTCCGGTGGACAGGCGCTACCAGCAGCCGCTGGGGCAGGCCGTCGCGGGGCTCTGGCGTCAAGAACCAACACGGTTTTTTCAATTCCTATGTTGTTGTACATGGGCGCGGCCAGTCACTTTCCGCAGATGGTGCATCAATCCACCTCTCGGGGTTTGTTCTGGTTGCTGGTCATCATTATCGTCGGTGCAGTGGAAGCTAATGCGCTGGTCGGCACACAAGGCGCGACCAAGGTGCCGCTCGATTCAGTCAAGGGCGCTCTTTGGTTCGGCTTCTTATTGGCCGGTATTCTGTTTCTGCTGACAATGGCATTGACTTAAACGATCTCTAATTGAGATACGCAGCCAAGTACGGTATTTCGTCTTTTAGAAACGGAAACTGAGGCATCACCTTCGTTGGCCGCTTTGGTTTGTAATTGGGCGGATAGGATGTACTTAGCACCCGCGCTTCGACCAGTTCTCTCGATGATCCTTTGATCGCAGGGCCGATCGGTCCGTCTTTGGACGGATCGTTGTTGTGGCAGGCGACGCAGTTTGCAAGATATACGGCCCTGCCTCTTTGCCAATCGGCGCTCTTCGGCGAATCATTCGATTCTTTCGAACACGCGCCCAGAGCCAACCCAGCTAGTACTGCGAAGCAAAATAGAAGTTTCATCAGGCAACGCCGCGACGGCTAGCCAAGCAAGTTGCTTCGCTCCGGGTTCCCGGCCATTCGGAAAATAAACTTGTGGCCAGGCCGACTGGTTCTGGAGATTTTCACCTGACAGGCTTAGCTCTGCGGAATGGTCGAGATCAATAGAGAAACTCAGGGTTGTATGATATGTATGGACGAGTTGGTGCGAAAGGGGGGAATCGAACCCCCACGGGTGTTATCCCACAGGATCCTGAATCCTGCGCGTCTACCAATTCCGCCACTTTCGCGAAGATGCTCTATCAGCTTCAGTTTTTTGTAACTTGGGTCCCAAGCCTTGTCAAGTTTAGTTATGGATAGGAGTCTATGAATAGAATCTTGGTCATCGAACCCTCACAAATGCTGCGTCACGCCTTCGCCGTCGCTCTTTCTCCTGAGTATCAGGTCGAAACCCTCGCCGATTTTCCCGACGAGAGCCTATTAGACAGGATTGATCTTGTGGTCGTAAATGCAGCGACGCTGAAAACTTGTGGGAAGCTGAATGGGCATGAGCCGGGGATCGTTCGTGCTTGGAAAAAACCGGTAATTTGGCTGGATACGGAGCAAGTCGGAGAGCCCGGTCAATTCTCCGAGTATTTCCAGTCGCGATGGCCGATCGACAGGGATGGCTTAAGAAAAGCCATTACAAGTTGCTTGCAAGCCATTCCGGAAAAAAGCGGAGAAATGCTCAAGCGAAAGAAAATGACACGACCTGCGCCACAGAAGGTCCAGCATTCTGAAGATCCCGCCGGTTCGGCTGATCTGGGCGAAAAAAGATTGATCGAGTTGGTGGACATCGTTGAATAAACAATTTCCGTAACGTCGATTCATTATGCAACTGCCGAAGACTTACAGTCACAAAGATATCGAGACGAAATGGTACAACCACTGGATGAGCCGCGGGCTGTTTGCGCCGGCTGACCGACCCGGGCCGTCCTTTTCGATGGTCATTCCGCCGCCGAACGTGACCGGCTCGCTCCATATGGGGCACGCCCTGAATAACACGCTGCAAGACATTTTATGCCGGTACAAACGGATGGACGGCTATCGAGTGCTCTGGGTGCCAGGCACCGATCACGCCGGGATCGCCACGCAAAACGTCGTCGAGCGGCAACTAGCACAAAAAAAAATCAGCCGCACAGCATTAGGGCGGAAAAAGTTCGTCGAGACCGTATGGAATTGGAAACGCGAAGCGGGCGATGCGATTCTGCATCAGTTGAAAGCGCTCGGGGTTTCCTGCGACTGGAGCCACGAACGCTTTACGATGGACGAAGGGCTCTCGCATGCGGTGCGGGAAGCGTTCGTCCAGCTCTGGGAGGACAGGCTTCTTTATCGTGCTCAACGGTTGATCAATTGGTGCCCGCGCTGCAAGACCGCGCTCGCCGATATCGAAGTCGTGCACGAGGATGCAGACGGAACTCTGTGGCATGTTCGTTATCCGCTGGCTGATAACCCGGCGCAGCACCTTGTGGTCGCGACCACGCGCCCTGAAACAATGCTCGGCGATACTGCGGTCGCAGTCCATCCGGAGGACGAGCGTTATCAGAGTTGGATCGGCAAGAAAATTCGGTTGCCGATCACTGGAAGAATTGTGCCGGTCATCGCCGATGCTTACGTTGATCGCGCCTTCGGTAGCGGAGCCCTGAAGATCACGCCGGGGCATGATTTCAATGATTTCGAAATCGGGGAACGATTCGGCTTGGATAAGATCAGCATCTTCGATGCGGATGCGCGAATCGACGCGAACGCGTTTCTCACACGCGGGGAAACGGGCGATTGGGTTGCGCGGTATGGCGGCAAGGATCGTTTTGAAGCGCGAAAGCTCATCGTGGGTGAACTCGAACGAGAGGGTTTTCTTGAAAAGGCCGAGCCGCACAAACTCTCGGTGGGCCATTGCTACCGCTGCCAGACTATTATCGAACCCTATCTGACGCCGCAATGGTTCGTCGATATCAAGCCCTTGGCGAAACCGGCCATAACCGTCGTTCAGGAAGGCAAGATTCGCATTATTCCTGAAGGCTGGAGCAATTCGTACTTCGCCTGGATGGAAAATATCAAAGACTGGTGTGTGTCCCGGCAGATTTGGTGGGGACATCAAATTCCGGCATGGTATTGCGTCAGCTGCGACCGCGCAAATCTCATTGAAGGTGCGGACGGCGAATATCGGCTGGGCAAGGCGGCTAAACCAATCGTGGCGCGCGAAGTCCCGTCACATTGTCCAATCTGTCGTGGTCGCGAGCTTATTCAGGATCCCGATGTTCTGGACACGTGGTTTTCTTCTGGTCTGTGGCCATTCTCGACGTTGGGTTGGCCCGAGCAAACCGAGGATTTGAAAACCTTTTATCCGACGTCGGCGATGGTGACCGGGTTTGACATTCTCTTTTTCTGGGTGGCGCGGATGATCATGATGGGACTCAAATTCATGGGCGACGTACCGTTCCATGACGTCTATATTCATGCGCTGGTGCGCGACGAGCAGGGACAGAAAATGTCCAAATCGAAAGGAAATGTCATCGATCCTCTCGATGTGATGCATCAGTACGGGACCGATGCCTTTCGCTTCACACTGGCGGCGATGGCCGCCATGGGACGCGATATCAAGCTCGCTGCCGACCGGATTGCAGGATATCAAAATTTCGTCAACAAGCTTTGGAACGCTGCTCGCTTTGTGCAGATGAATTCGTCAAGTTTGAACAGTGCGGATCTCGACGGGCGCAACCCATTACAGGACCGAGATCTCGGTTTTGCCGAACGCTGGATCCGCTCGCGACTGGCGTTCACGATCGCTGAAGCGCGGGCCGCCATTGACGGCTATCGTTTTAACGACTACGCCAACACACTGTATCAATTTACCTGGCACGAATTCTGTGATTGGTACATCGAGATGAGCAAGCTCGCTCTCAACAGCACGGATGGCGTCATTGCCGAGCGGAGCCGAAACCTGTTACGGGCAATTCTGGATGACATTCTCTTGCTGCTCCATCCGGTGATGCCGTTTGTCACCGAAGAGATTTGGCAGACTCTCGGGAATCAACGCGAAAGTATCATGGTGCAGCCTTACCCGGTTCCGGAAGAAAGTTGGTCTGACGCACAGGTCGAAAGGCAAATGACGTTTTTGATGGATACGGTCAGGGCGATTAGGAACCTTCGTACGGAAATGAATTGTCCACCTGGCAAAGAAGTCAAGGTGATCTTTTACGACGCGGGGGAAGAACTCGGATTGTTACGCGAGCAGGAGCCCTATCTACGGTCGCTCGCACGGGTAAGCGAATCAGAATTTCGCGAGGGCGGCGAACGTCCCAAGGGAGCGGCCACTGCGGTGATCGGGACCACCGAAATCTATTTGCCGCTCGATGATCTCATCGATCTCCACGAGGAGCGGGCGCGCTTGTCCAAGGAAGTGGGTAAAATTGAAGATGAGCTGGCACGCGTGCAAAAAAAACTCGGTAATGCAGATTTCATTGCGAAGGCAAAAACTGATGTGGTCCACAAGGAACGTGAAAAGGCAACTCAATTTGAAGAGAAGATTCGCGCTCTGAGAGCGAGCCTCGACAAGTTGCAAGAAATCCAAGCGGAAAGGAATTAGACCGATGGATATTCTAGTGAGCCCGCAAATCGAGCGATTGATTCGCGATGCGCTGGACGAAGACATCGGCGCGGGCGATCTCGCGACCATGGCGACGATTTCGGCTGCCTCGCGCGGAACCGGACTATTTCGGGCAAAAAAAGCCGGAGTCGTGGCGGGCTTAGTTTTGTTGGACCGAATTTTTTATTTCATCGATCCCAAAGTCCAAGTACGCTTGCTCGCCAAGGATGGCGCGGAAGTCAGCCCGGGCATGGTGGTTGCCGAAGCCATTGGGCCCGTGCGCGCCTTGCTGCTCGCCGAACGAACCGCGCTCAATTTTCTCCAGCGGCTATCCGGTAATGCCACGCTCACACGCAAATACGTCGAGGCGGTAAAAGATTTTCCCTGCAAAGTTCTCGATACGCGAAAGACGACGCCAGGACTCCGCACCCTGGAGAAATACGCCGTACGGATGGGCGGCGGCATGAATCATCGCATCGGGCTCTATGACGCGGCGCTCGTGAAGGACAACCACATAGAAGCGACAGGCTCCATCGCCGAGGCCGTGAAAGCGGTGCGCCGCCATGCGCCGTTCATGGCCAAAGTGGAAGTGGAAGCGAGCAATTTGCAACAGGTTCACGAAGCGCTGGATGCCGGAGCCGACGTGATTATGCTCGATAACATGACGCTTGCTCAGATGACGGAGGCCGTGAAGCTGGTGAATAAGCGGGCCTGGATCGAGGCTTCCGGAGGTATTACTCTTGAGACCATTCGACAGGTGGCCGAAACTGGCGTTGATTATATCTCTTCGGGAGCGCTCACGCATTCGGCGCCGGTGGTCGACTTCAATATGAAGATCACCCTGAACACGGATTGAAACGATCGATTCCTGCTCCACGGCTTTGAGTCCCCTCGATATTGACCGAATCAAAAAGCGGCTAGCAGCAAAACGCCTGGGCGGCAAATTTCATTATTTTGCCGAGCTCGGGTCGACAAACCTCCATGCCCGAACGCTGGCGGAACAGGGCGCAGCCCAGGGCGAATTCGTCATTGCCGAAGCGCAAACGCACGGCCGCGGTCGCCTGGGCCGGCGCTGGGAATCGCCGCCCGGTGTAAACCTGTACTTTTCTGTTATTCTTCGACCTCGCTTGATGCCGGTTCATGCGCCGCAAATCACGCTCATGGCCGCCGTTGCGCTCGCTGAAACCATCGCTCCTTTAATTAGGCAAGCGCCGGTGATTAAATGGCCGAACGATATTTTGGCCAATGATAGAAAATTGGCCGGTGTCTTGAGCGAAGCGGCCTGCAGCCCGGAGCGCATCGACCATGTGATTTTGGGCATTGGTCTAAATCTTAATTACCGCGCGGTTTCGATGCCTGCGGAGCTTCGTCAGCGGGCCACTTCGGTGGCCGATTTGACAGGCAACCCGATCGATCGCGAAAGCGTAATGGTCCGATTGATTCACAACCTCGACCGGTGTTATGGAGAGCTTGAAGAGTATGGTTTCGAAGCGCTGCGGTCGCGCTGGGATAAGTTTTTCGGCTTACGTGGCCGACGCGTTCGGATCGAAAACCACGAACACGTTGTCATCGGTCGCGCCCTCGGCATCGACCGGAACGGCGCCCTGATTCTTGAAGATGACTTCGGGGAACTGCAAAATATTTATGCTGGAGACGTAATTTCGCTGGAGAGCTGAAGCTGAGATCCCATGCTTCTCGCCATTGATATCGGCAACACCAACATTGTTCTTGGACTTTATCAGGGCAAAAAGCTGATTACGCACTGGCGGCTCGCCACGCAGGCGGAACGTACGGCGGACGAATACGGCGTCATCATATCCCAACTGATCGATTATTCCGGCCACCGGAGCCAGCAAATCACCGCGATCGCGGTCTCGTGCGTTGTTCCCCCAATGGTCACTATGACCGAGGAACTCGGCCAAAAATTTTTCCACATCGATCCATTGATCGTCGGGCCCGGCGTGAAGACCGGCATGCCGATCCTTTATGAGAGCCCCAAGGACGTCGGCGCCGACCGGATCGTGAACGGCATCGCGGCATACGACAAATATCGCGACGACTGCATCATCGTAGATTTCGGCACGGCAACGACCATCGATCTGATTTCGAAAAAAGGCGAATACATCGGCGGCGCCATTGCGCCCGGCCTATCGATATCGCTCGAGGCATTGATTCAGCGAGCGTCGAAACTGCCGCGCATCGAGATCGTCAAGCCCAAAGATGTCGTCGGACGAAATACTATAAACTCGATTCAAGCCGGTATCTTTTACGGATATGTGGGGCTCGTGGATGGGATTGTCCAGCGCATTCAAAAACAACACGGTATTCGGGGAAAGGTGGTGGCGACCGGAGGATTGGCGCCGCTGGTGGCGTCAGAGTGTTCCAGTATCGACAACGTGGACGAATTCTTAACGCTCGAGGGGTTGCGGATAATTCACGAAAGAAATGCGCTCCAGGAGGTTAGAGCGCGAGTGCAGACTTAGAGATTCGAGGAAGGGAATCATTATCATGGCTGTAGCGGAACTCGATAAACTTCGTAACGTCGGGATCCTGGGGCAAGGCGGTTCGGGCAAAACATCGTTGGGCGAAGCAATGTTGTTCGCGGCGGGTGCGACGCAACGACTGGGAAAGGTTCAAGACGGGACCGCGGTGCTCGACCACGAGCCAGAAGAAATCAAGCACAAAGTCTCGATCTCGACGGCGTTTCATTCGTTGAGCTGGAAAAAACATCCCATAACTTTGATCGATATGCCGGGTTACGCGGCCTTTTTCGCCGATTCGATCAACTGCATGCGCGCCGCTAGCGGCGCGGTGTTCGTTGTCAACCCGCTGGTGGGACTGCGGGTGGAATCCGAACGTCTGTGGTCGCGAGCCAACGAGGAGCGGATCAGCCGGCTGATTTTTGTCACCAAAATGGATCACGAGCCGGCCAATGTCGAGGAGCGTCTGGCGCCAATTTTCGAGGGATTGGAAGCGAAGGGAGTTTATCTGCAAATGCCGCTCGGCGCCGAAGCCAATTTCAAAGGCATCGTCGATCTGGTGTCGATGAAAGCTTATCTCTATGAAGCGGACAGCGGAAAGTCTTCCGAGGCGGAGATTCCGGCGGATTTAAAGAGCGCTGCGGAATCGTGGCGTCAAAAAATGGTCGAAGACGTTTGCGAGACGGATGACGAGCTGCTGGAAAAATTTCTCGACGGCAAGGAACCGAGTTCAGAGGAATTAAAGAAGGCGATTCGGCAGGCGACTCGCGAGCGAAAAATTTTTCCGGTTCTTTTCGGCTCACCCCTGCATCAGATCGGAGTTACGCAGCTTCTCGACGCGATCGTCGATTATTTGCCTGCGCCCGTGGAGTTGGGCGAAGTGGAAGGCAAGAATCCCGGCAATGGTGAACTGATTACGCGGCCAGCCGATCCAAACGCGCCGTTCTCGGCGTACGTGTTCAAAACCGTGATTGATCCCTTTGCGGGGAAGCTTTCGATAATGCGGGTGATGTCAGGAAAAATCGCTCCCGACATGACTTGCTATGTGACGAACCGTCAACTGCGGGAAAAAACCGGCCACTTGTTCCGGTTGGAAGGGAAGAAACAGGAACCCGTCAAGGAGGCAGTGGCCGGCGAAATTGTCGCGGCCGCTAAGTTCAAGGACATCGCGACGGGAGACACGCTATGCGATGAGAAAGCGCCTATCGTTTACGACGGCGCCGTGCGCTTCGCGCCGAATATCTCGTTCGCGCTGGAGCCCAAAAGCAAAGCCGATGAAGATAAGCTGCCGCAGGGTCTGCACCGGATGATGGAAGAAGATCAGACCATCGAAATGCATCGGGATGAAGAAACCCGTGATTTCATTCTTTCCGGGATGGGACAGCAGCATATCGAGATCATCGTCGAAAAACTCAAACGCAAATATGGCGCGGAGGTCGTTCTCAAGGCGCCAAAGGTGCCGTACAAGGAAACCATTCGCGCGAGCGCCAGTGCGCAGGGAAGATTGAAAAAGCAGACGGGGGGGCGCGGCCAGTTCGGCGATACCTGGCTCAAGGTCGAGCCGCTCCCGGCGGGTAAGGGATTCGAATTCGTCGATCAGATTGTCGGTGGGGCGATTCCCCGTAACTATATTCCCGCCGTCGAAAAAGGCGTCCGCGAAGCGATGGCAGGGGGCTATCTCGCGGGTTACCAAATGGTGGACGTGCGTGTGATCCTATACGATGGCTCGTATCATGACGTTGACTCCTCCGATATGGCGTTCAAGATCGCGGCGTCGATGGGCTTCAAGAACGCCGTGGAAAAGGCCAAGCCGGTTTTGTTGGAACCGATTATGAATATGGAAATCTCGGTGCCCGACGAATGCATGGGCGATGTCATCGGTGATCTCAACAGCCGGCGTGGCAAAGTGCTGGGAATGGATACGAAAGGGCATACCCAAGTCATCAAAGCGCGCGTGCCGATGTCCGAAGTTTTAAAGTATGCGCCGGATCTGCGCTCAATCACGAGCGGGCGTGGCGAGTTTCAAATGGAATTTGCCCATTATGAAGAGCTACCGGCGCATCTAGCGGAAAAAGTCATTAAGGAGGCGAAAGCAAGCAAAGCAGCCGAGCATAACGGCGAAAAGGCTTGAGGGAAGCTATGGAGCAGTTTGACCAATTTAACGCTTCGCTTTTGTATTGTAACAAGTGCGGCCGAGCGATGCCGGTGCGCGAACGGCTATTATTGGTGCTGCCGGACGGCGAATTGTATGACTACACGTGCCAGGGCTGTAATAGCTCGCTCGGTTCCAAGACCGAGAAGGCCGGACTTAAGCCGGTTCCGCCCCAGCCTCGCTCAAGGTTGGGGGGCTTTTAGCATGGCCATTATCGATTCCGATGCTCATGTCCTAGAGACGGATCGAACCTGGGACTACATGCTCGAGTCCGAACGTGAGATGCGACCGCGCATCGTGCCGACGCCGAAGGACGCGAGCTCGGGCGGCGAATCCTGGTTGGTGGATCGAACGTATATCGGCAAGGCCCGTAACGTTGGCCACGACACCGCTAAAGAATCCCGCGAGATGGAAGACATCAGGGCGCGGCTCAAGCATATGGACGAGCTGCACGTCGATGTGCAGGTGCTCTATCCGACGATTTTCCTCCGTCCTTTTACGCGACGTCCCGAGGTGGAACTGGCGGTGAGCCGGAGTTACAACCGCTGGCTCATCGATATCTGGAAAAAGGCGCCAGAGCGATTGCGCTGGGTTGCTGTGCTGCCGTTGCTGTCGATGGAAAAAGCGATCGCAGAAGCGCGCTTTGCCAAGGAGAACGGTGCGTGCGGCATTTTTATGCGCGGTTTGGAGGGGGACAAGCACATCAGCGACGCGCATTTCTTTGCCATCTATGAAGAAGCGGGCAAGCTCGATCTGCCCGTCTGCGTCCATTCGGCGACCGGCAGCTTCGCGGTGCACGATTTTTTCTTAAACGAGTGCGGCTTTAACAAATTTAAGCTCGCGGTCGTCGGCTCGTTCCACTCGCTTATCTTCAATAAAATTCCCGAGAAGTTTCCGAAAACCAAATGGGCTTTTATTGAAGTCAGCTCGCAGTGGGTGCCATACGCGATCCATGACTATGCACGGCGGTTCGAGAGAAGCGGCATCGCGGTCGATAAAACTCGGGTGCTCGAGCAAAACAAAATCTGGGTGACCTGCCAGACCGACGATGATTTGCCGTATGTCCTCAAATATGCCGGCGATGACAAGCTCATCATCGGCACAGACTACGGCCACAACGATACCTCGTCGGAAATCCTCGCGTTGCGAAAGCTGAAAGAAGACGGCGCCGTGCCGACGTCGGTGGTGAATAAGATTCTCGACGATAATGCGCGCGCCTTGTACGGCCTATGATAGTGCTGGAGAAAGGTGCGCCACTAATATTCTGAGCGTCGGCGAAGAAGCGCGCTGCCGCCTCTCACGAGATCCTTCGGCGATCGCCTCAGGAAGACATGAAGAGATTGGCCCTGAAGACCAAGAAATGGTGATTTCCCGACTGAAAACAAAACGACAATGATCATTGATTTTCAAGCTCACGTGTTTCCTGAAGCTTATCTTGCCGAGATGAACCGGCTTAATGGCGCCGTAATCCTCGAAGAGCCGGACCCGCACAGCGGCATGCAGTACTTTTACGACAAGAAGCTCAAATGCCGGATCAATACAGCGACGCTGCAGGGACAGAATATCGAAAAACGGCTAAAGCACATGGACGAACTCGGAATAGACATCCATGTGCTGACGATCCCCGCTCCGGGCGCCGACCGCTTCGAGCGCGGCGACGCGGTGAAAATTGCGCGTATCGCGAACGACGCGATCGCCGCCGTCTCGCGCAGTCACCCCAAACGCTTCATTGGTTTTTTTACGCTGCCCTCGAGTGACATCAAAGCATCGCTCGAGGAGTTGGAACGATCGGTGAACGAACTCGACCTGCGCGGCTTCGGCTGTTTCGCCAATTTAAACGGCCAAGCTTTGGATCGTGAAGAGCTGTTTCCGATTTATGAGCGGCTGGCGAAGTATAAGCTCCCGGTTTACGTTCATCCGACCGCGCCTCTGGCGACAGAAGCCGTAGGCATCGACATTATGCCAACCTTGATTTTCGGCTGGGCGTTCGACAGCACCGTGGCAATGACTCGCCTGGTTTACGGTCGGGTATTGGAGCGCTTCCCAGAAATAAACTGGGTGGTCGCCGATGTCGGCGGCGTGCTGGCGTTTTTCGCGCAGCGCGCGATCAACATCTATACCGGACGCACGGATGAGATCCGGCACAAATACGGGCTCAAAGAAAATCCGCTGGATTCGTTTCGGCGCTTCTACGTCGATACCGCCGATCATCCGGCTTCGACGCTGCGATGCGTAAAGGATTTTTTTGGCGCCGACAGAATGGTTTTGGGTACCAATTATCCGTATGGACCGGAAGAAGGGCGCGTGCTGGTAAAAAATAGTCTGAAGGCGATTGACGGTTTGGCTCTCGAGCCCGGCGAAAGAGAAAGAATTCTCGGTGGCAATGCGGCGCGAATCCTGAAATTGGAGCAGCATGAAATTCACTAAAGCGGCACGCCCGGTGATCCTGGGCGCAAACGGCATGGTGTCGTGCGGTCATCACTTAGCGGCGTTGACGGGAGTAAACATTCTGCGCGAGGGCGGCAATGCCGTCGATGCGGCTCTTGCCGCGGCGTTTGTGATGTCCGTGGTTAAGCCGGAAGCAAGCGGCCCGGGCGGCGATTTGTTCGCTCTGGTCTACATGAAAAAAACCGGCAAAGTCGAGGCGATCAATTCCAGCGGTCCGGCGCCGGCCAAGGCGAGCATCGACTATTTCCGGGAACGCGGGCTCAAGGCCATTCCTCAATCCGGAGCCTTAAGCATCGCAGTGCCTGGCGCGGTCGACGGATGGCTGGAGCTGCACAAGAAATACGCGACAAAAGAACTGCCGCAGTTGATGGCGGATGCGATCCGCATCGCGCGCGAAGGTTTTTCGATCTCGCAGGAGTTTGCGGAAAGCATCGAGGAGTTCAGCTCGGAGTTTCCCTGGGTCGATCGCTGCTATCGCCAACCGCTCGGGAAGGTGACACCAGGGAAAACGCTTAGGCAGAAAGGCTTGGGCGATGTGCTGGAAAAAATCGCGCAGAAAGGACGCGACGGTTTTTACGCCGGCGAAGTTGCCGACAAGATCTGCGCAACGGTCAAAGCCGAAGGCGGCATTCTCGCGGTAGAAGATCTACAGCCGACGGTTTGTCAATGGCTGGAACCGCTCAGCTCAACATATCGCGACGGGCTGGTTTTCGAACAACCGCCGATATCTCAGGGTTTTACGGTGCTCGAGATGCTCAACATCGTAGAGACCTGGCCATTCAATGACAACTCGATGAGCCAAGCCGATATGTTGCATTATCAGGTGGCTGCAAAAAAGCTCGCGTTCGAAGACCGCATTCGCTATCTGGAAGATCCGCGGTTCGGTGATCCGAAAATCAGCACATTAATTTCCAAGGAATACGCAGCCAAACGGCGCGACCTTGTCGATGACGCTATGAATCGGCCTTCGGCCAAGGTCGCGAACCAAAGCAGCGACACCACTTATCTATGCGCTGCGGATCGCGACGGCAACGCGATATCGTTTATACAGAGCGTTTTCGCTCCCTTTGGCTCGCGGGTAATCGCCGGCGATTCCGGGGTGGTCATGAACAACCGGCTATGCAGCTTTGGTTTGGATCCGAGCAAGGCAAATTCGCTCAAGCCCGGCAAGCGTCCAGCGCACACGTTGAATACCTACATGATTTTTCGCGGCAACGAAGTTTTTGCAGTCGGCGGCAGTCCCGGCGCCGACGAGCAGCCGCAAACCAATTTTCAAATCATCCACGACCTGGTGGATTTGCATATGGATCCGCAGAGCGCTGTCGAAGCGCCGCGCTGGAGCCACCAACCGGGGACCCCGCCGCGCGATCAGTTGCCCGAGGCTCTGCGCGTGGAAGAGGGATTCGATCCGGCGACTCTGGACGGCTTGCGCAAGAAAGGTCACAAGATTTCGGTAGTCGATCGCTGGTCCTTCGGCAGCGCGAAAGTGATCGTGCGCGATGATGAGAACGGTTGCTGGCTCGGCGGCGCCGATCCGCGCCGACTCGCTTACGCTTTGGGCTGGTAGCTCCATTTCCGAGTGTTTCTTCAGGAATAATACAGAAACTAGAGTAGCCCAACGCCGATGTATGGCGATCGGGTTTGTGTTACTGCAGCCTTCCTGACTTTGCTCGTCAGCGTCAGGGCAAGATTGTCCTCGTTAGGAATCGGGGAAATCCAGTTCATCTAGGGACTGTACCGGTGACCAAGCGGAAAATTACAGGTCTTCATAAGAGAGGATAACAGCCGTGAAATTCAGCCTGTTTACGGAGATTCAGTGTCCGCTCGGCTCTGCGCCCGCGGCGAGACTCGAAGAGTTTATGGAACAAGCAGAGCTCGCCGACCGGTTGGGATTTCATACGTATTGGATCGCCGAGATTCATTGCCAGCCGAAATTTTCGCTCCTTTCGGCGCCTTACGTTGTGCTCGGCGCCGCGGCGCAGAGAACCAAGCGCCTTCGGCTCGGTGTCGCGGTCAACACTTTGCCGGTGCATCATCCGGTGCAGCTGGCCGAAGAGGCGGCGACGCTCGATCTGGTGAGCCACGGGCGAATGGATTTCGCCGCAGGCGGCGGCCATCCGCACAGCCGCGCGTATGAATGCTTTGGCGCGGATCACAAATCGACTCATGAGGTCATGGCCGAATCCCTGGAAATCATTCGCAAGGCATGGTCGGAACCGACGCTTACGTTCGACGGCAAATTTTTCAAAATTCCAGAAGTCATCGTCAATCCTAAACCGGTGCAAAAGCCTTTGCCGCCATTTTATATGGCAACGAGCTCGCTTGACGGAGTCGAAGTCGGTGCCCGGCTGGGAATCAATATGTTCTTGCCGATTCATACCCGCACTCCGGAGCAGATCAGCGAGTATGCTCAGGGCTACTGGGAGGGGTTGAAACAGCACGGTCATGAGCCCAAGAGCAGAGAACTCGGTCTTTTGATGCCAATGCATGTGGCGCAGACCACGGCAGAGGCGAAGTCCCGTGCGGAATCCGGAATTATGAGCTACTTCAAAACGATCAGCGATATGCGTCTCGATTACACCGATTGGCTGACGCGGTGCGGCGTGGAGTTGCCCACGCGGCTGCGTACGGCTGCGGGGGCGCAGGTGGCGTTTGAGACGGTTTGCGAGAAGCATGCAGTGATCGGCGATGCTGATCTCGTCGCCAACAAAATTAAAAAATTAGCCGGCCAGACCGGTGCCACGCATGTTTTATCCTGGTTCAACATCGGGACCGTGCCGCACGCGCTTGTAAATGAATCGATGGAGCGATTTACTAAAGACGTAATGCCGAAGCTGTGAGAAACCCGAACAGATAATGCGAAAGAACGAAAAAATGTAGGGGCGACCGGCGGTCGCCGGGGAGACTTGTTGGAGGCAATTGTCAATGGAAGAACTGACCGAACAAAAATGCGAAGCTTGCCGCGTCGGCGCGCCGTCAGTGACATCGGACGAGATCAAACAACTTCAGCCCCAAGTCGCGGAATGGACAATCGTCACCGAAGACGGCATCCCAAAGTTAGACCGCCAGTTCAAGTTCAAAAATTTCAAAGAGGCGATTTCATTTACCGATGAAATCGGTGCGGTGGCCGAAGAAGAAGGACATCACCCGCGCATCACCACGGAATGGGGCAAAGTCGGCGTCACCTGGTGGACTCACAAGATCAAAAACCTACACAAAAACGACTTCATTATGGCGGCGAAGACCGACGCGATTTATCAAAAATACCAGTAATTGCTGATCTCCGTGGTTTTCGCGATCGACGTTTGGACGCGCGGTGATCGACCCGCGACCGTTCGCGAGCCGTAAATGCGAAAGACCAAACTTCAGCGCGCCACTTGGTCGAGCGTGACGTCAACGTTTTTTGCTCCCACTTCAACCGGGTTCTTCTTGTAGTCTCCGCTGATGTCGCCAGGCGTGCGGGTGACGGGATTGCCGTCTTTGTCGAGACGGGCGGTGATGTTGATCTTGCCGGTGAATGGCATGCCCATCATGGCGTTGTCCTGGCTGAGCGTGTAATCAATCGGGAAAGTCGGCCGGTCGATTTTTTTTACGGCCAAGGGCGGACCGCCGCCGCTAGCCGCGGGGCGCGCGATGATGAATAACGCCGCGTTCGGATCGATGTTTGCGTTGAGCTTGGGATCGATGGTGATTTTGCCGCCAATTTGTCCTGAAGAGGACGATACGGTGGCGCTCTTTTCCGTCACCGCAGGACGACTAGGCGTACCGCCGCTCGCCGGAATTTCAGCGAGCACCTTAACGACCTCGTTTCGCTCCTCACCGGGCGGGACAAGATTTAGCAGTCGCTGGAAAATTTCACGCGCGCCGGCATAGTCTTTTTTGTCCTGGTATAGGACCATACCTTTGCCCCAGAGCGCCATCGGAAAATTCGGCGCCTGGGACAAAGCCTTGTCGAACGCCATCAGCGCTCCGTCGCCATGGCCCGCCTGTACCAGAATAAACCCCATATAGCTGTGCGCTTCTGGATTGTTGGGCTCGGTGGCAAGGACTTTTTTGAAAGCCTCAATGGCTTTGGGGAATTCCTGTTTCTCGAATGCCTGTCTACCCTCATCGAGAGCCGCACGAACCTCTGCTGAGCCCGATGTGGTTCCAGTCAGGAAATCACCGGTAATCGTATCATTTTCCGAGCCGCGCGGACGTGCCGCCTTCGTCAGCATGACGCCCAGCGCCAGACCAAACAGCAAAAGAAATGTTCCACCAGCAATGATCTTCCAGAGCTGAAATTGCGCCGCCGTAGCCTGCTGAGGGCGAGTACGAGCAGGTGCAGGCTTAAGAGCGGGTTTGGCGATAGCATCCGATGGGAGCGAACTGATCTCTTGAAGCACGGTGGCGGCTTTCGTTTCAATCTCTTGCTTCAAGGTCACATAGTCTGACTCCGAAAGCTTGCCCGCTTGAAAATCAAAGTCGAGATCGGCGAGTTCGTGCTGCAAGCGAACCCGTTCTCGCAGCAATCTGGCTTTGGGGCTGTCATCGTCGAGATCCGGCTGAGGAAATTCGTCCGCGAACGGCTCTCCAGAAAGTTGCTGCGAAATAGCAGGTTGCATGGGTCGATCAGAAATGACTTGCTTCTTCCTGACCCAGCGCTGGATCACCCAAAGCGCGGCAATGACCCCGAGGCCAAGTACGACATAGGGCAAAATCCAGAGCAGCGCGCTGAAGCCGGTGGTTCGTGGTTTCAGGAGCACCCATTCGCCGTATTTCGAAACGAAAAAATCCTTGATCTGATCCGGCGATTTGCCGGCCTGAAGCTGCTCGCGGACGATAGCGCGCATCTGTTGCGCCATCTCCGAAGGTGAGTCGGCGACGGAAAGATTCTGGCAGACGACGCAACGAAGCTCGGTAGCAATGGCGCGCGTCTGATCTTCGAGATCCGGAGCTGATGCCGCGTCCAGACGATGGACGATGCTGCCTAACAAGAGGAAAAGGGCAAGGACTCTGCGCGCTCGGGTCAGCTTCATTTTACTGCCGAATAATCGCCCTTGCCTTCCTGAGCACTGACGATACTTTTTGCCGCCTCTTCCAGTTTGCTGACGACGAGAGCGGCGCGAATCCCGCCGACATGCTTATAAGTGATCCGTCCCTGGGGGTCGATAAAAAAACTTTCTGGAATGCCCCACGTGCCATAGTCAACCGCAATCTTGGCTGTCTCATCCTTGCCGTTAGGATAGGAAATATTGAACTCCTTCAGAAACTCGAGAGCGTTTTGATCTGTGTCCTGCACGGCCACACCGACAAAGATCATATTTTTGTCTTTGATTTTCTGCCATGCCGCTTCCAACTCGCGGGCTTCTTCGCGACACGGTACGCACCAGGAGGCCCAAAAATTTAGAAATACGGCCTTGCCGCGCAGGTCGGCAAGACTCAAGTCGCGGCCATCGAAAAGCTTCAGTGTAAACGGCGTCGCTGGTTTAGCAAGCAACGGCGAAACAATATAGTGCGAATCGCGCGTGAAACCGTAGGCGAGTAGTGCCAGAAGTGGGCCGATAATCAGGAGAGTAATAACCACGCGGCGGACAGGCATTTAGTCCTCGCTGCGGTTGGAATAGCAGATTTCAACTTGCAAATTGCAGGGAGCAATCATTGTATATCTCGTCAATCAGTAAGGGATTCAAACCCGGCGCGTCAAAGCCGCGTTACGCTCCCCAACAATTAGTGCAACAAAATCATGGCTCCGGTGAAACGTTTTTAGCGATGGGCGAGATGCAGATCAAAGTGCCGAAAGCGATGACAAACCCTCCGATCCACATCCAGATCACCAACGGCCGGACCAGCACTTTCAGCGTGGCCTGATTGCGGTCCACCTGGCTGAAGCCCGAGAGAATCAAATAAATATCTTCGGTCAGGCTGCTTTGGTGCACCGCGCGGCCGATGGGCGATTGCTGGGTCGGGAAGAATTTCAGGGCAGGCCGCAGCGTGCCGTTATCGCTGCCGTTGTGAAAGACGTGAAATGCTCCCTCGACACGAAAATGCGTCGGCTGTTGGGAACCGCTCAGCCCGGCGAACTGAATCCGATAATTGCCGACCTGGAGCTGCTGATTGAGCGACATCGTCGCTTCCTTTTCGATGCTGTAGGACATCGAGCCGGCAATGCCCATCATAATCAGCACAATACCGAGGTGAACAATAAAACCGCCGTACCGGCGTTGATTGCGACGCGCCAGCGTCACCAAACCGCGAATGATCCCCTCGCCGGCGATACGCCGCCGCGCGCGCAGCGCCAATCCGGTGTCATACAGAATACTAAACACGACGAAGGCGAGGAGTGTAAAACCCAGCAGCGGCATGAAATCGCGGATTTTCCAGGCGAACAAACCGAAACCCACTAACAATGCCGCTGTCGCCGGCCAGGTGAAATTGCGCTTTAGATTGTCCCAAGAAGCGCGCCGCCAGGCGATAATCGGACCTACAGCCATCAAAAACACCAGAAGCAAGAAAAGCGGCACGGTCACGGAGTTGAAATACGGCGCTCCCACACTCACTTGAACACCTGCTACAGCCTCAGAGATCAGCGGAAAAACCGTCCCAAGGAAAATTGTGAAGAGCGCCGATATCAGGACAATGTTGTTAAGCAAAAAAGCCGATTCACGGCTGACCATGGAATCGAGCTCGGGTTGCTCCTTGAGCAGATCGGCGCGATAGGCGACAAGGCCGAAGGAGCCGAGCAGGATGACGGCGAGAAAGCCGAGAAAAAATCCCCCCACGGGTCCGGACGAAAACGCGTGAATCGAGGAAAGAATTCCGGAGCGGGTAAGAAACGTGCCGAAAATCGTCAGGCTGAAGGCGACGATGATCAGCGATAAGTTCCACACCTTCAGCATGCGCCGCCTTTCCTGGACCTGAATCGAATGCAAAAAG
>DATIEH010000085.1:0-10580 GCA_035455905.1 Binatia bacterium
TTTCCCAAGGGGCTACAAAATACTTTCAACCATATGGAACGGGCAGGGAATCCCTTTGGTATGTCCGCGGCCGAGCGCCTCGTTTGGGCAAAGGATTTGACGTTTCCGGTTCGGACCGTCGAGCAGGCGACGGACGCGGAGGTGCTTTATTGGGTCGGCTGCGCCGTGGCATTCGATCCGCGCGCTCAAAAGATCGCACGCGCTATGGCGGCGATCTTCAATGCCGCCGGCGTGAACTGGGCGGTGCTCGGAAAAGACGAGAAATGTACCGGGGATCCGGCACGGCGTACCGGCAATGAATATCTCTTCGCGCAAATGGCCGAAGAAAATATCGCAGCATTGAATGAAATCAACCCGAAAAAGATCGTGACGACGTGCCCCCATTGTTATCACACGATCGCCAATGAATATTCGCAATTCGGCGGAAAATTTGTCGTAAAACATCACACCGACTTTATCGACGAATTGATCCGCAGCGGCAGATTGAAGTTTGCCGCCGAGTCAAATGGCGCGGTCACTTACCATGACCCTTGTTATCTCGGAAGACACAATGGGATCTTCGAGCAGCCACGGCAATTGATCCAATCCGCCGGCGCCAAACTCATCGAACCGGAGCGGACTCGCAAGAACAGCTTCTGCTGCGGAGCGGGCGGCGGACAGTTCTGGAAGGAAGAAGAAAAGGGAACCGAGCGCGTAAGCACGAACCGCTATCGCGAGCTAAAGCAGACCGGCGCTAAGACCGTGGCGACCGGATGCCCGTTCTGCATGCGCATGATTACTGACGAAGCTGCCAAAGAAGAACCCGAGACTGCGATGCAAATTTTCGATGTGGCGGAACTGGTTGCCGAAAAAATTCACAAATAGTATGCACCGTGAATTCGTTTGCTTTTTGTTGCTCGGGTTGGCCATGCTTCAGGGGGTGACTGCCTGCCGTGCCGAACCGCGAGTGACGATTGCTACGCAGCAAGGTCGAAGCATTGCGTTTAATGTTGAAATCGCTGATTCGCCGGCCAAGCGGGAGCTGGGGTTGCAATACCGCCGGGATCTCGCTTCGGATCACGGTATGATCTTTTTATTTCCGGCCCAGTCAGAGCAGACCTTCTGGATGAAAAACACACCGATTCCGTTGGATATGATTTTTATAAGCCGAGAGCTGAAAATTGTCGGGATCGTCGAGCAGGCAACGCCGTTTTCGTTGGATCCACGGTCGGTAGGCGCGCCCAGCCAGTACGTGCTGGAAATCAACGGTGGTCTAGCGAAACGAAATGGGATTCGGCGCGGAGACAGCGTGAGTTTTGAAGGAATTCCAAGTCGCGGGCGAGATTGAAAATCTGCTCCGGAGCAAATCCGCAGCAGACAAATGAACTAAGGCCGTCAAATTTCGCTGAAGAAGTACGGCTTCACCGGCGCCAGCTTCTCTTCATAAGAATCGGGATACATGAACCACAACGTAGCGGCGATGCTGCTCAATAGCGAGTTGCCATCCTGCGGCGTAAAGCAGGTGCCGACGATTTCCTTGTCGCCGCGCATGGCCAAACTCTGACTCACGACCACGGTCTGATTGAGAATTCGGCCGAACATCCCATGATCGCGGCCGAACGAAAAAACCGACGCCGAAGATTTCTTGTTGGTGAGGGCAACTCGCAGGTTGCTTTTGAGCCGGCGCATTAGCTCATCTTTGGTGATGCCGCGACGCAGCTGGATGTTGAAATGAATCGTGTGCATGTACTGCGTATTCAACTTCAGCGCCGAAGAATAGATATCGAGATCCAGTCCTAGCGTTTTAAATAGGTAGTGGGCGTCGCGACCTTGGTGTGTGCCAAACTTCGGGTCATCGTGCTTGCCCGCCTCGGGTGCCGGTATGAAATCGCCCTCCTGGCTCAAATCATTGGCGCGGCGCATGCACACAAAGCGACTTTCCGCCAGGTTGTCTTCTTTTTCCGGACCCAGTGCGATCGTGTCGATCAGCACCGCCAAGTTGTGGGTGTTGCAGCTGACGACTTGGATGAACTGATCCTTGCCCCTTTCGAGAGCCCTGTCATTGATACCACGCGCATACTTCTTCCCAAATCCGTCTTCGCTACCCTGCGCAATAAAGCCGCGGCCATTACCAGCGTACTTGCTGTAAAGCTTCTCTTTATTTTCGTTTCCCACCGGCGTGCAGTCGATGATCACGTTGGCACGTTCGATCGCCTCCTCCGCCTCGAGGCTGGGCTGCATTCCCATCTCGACGAATTTTTGCCAGCGCTCCTTGTCAACTGCGAGTCTCGCTCCTTGTTGACAGGAAACGATAACTTTCGAGCGATCTGTCACCAGCGGAGTGCGTTTATGAAAGGTTATCTCGTCGATGCCAAACCGCTCTTTGAAGGTTGATAAAATCCCGATCAGCGGTTCACCGATGGTTCCAGTTCCGACGATGTGCACGATCTTTTTCTCTGCCATGGTAGTCCGCCTCGCAATTTTTTATACGCGAATACTAGCCCAAGAATATGTACTGATCAACCAGCTTCCGCGCCGGCACCGGTCAAGATCAAAATGGCTTACTTCGAAGGAGGCCATATGGTAATAGTTGGGCGATGGAGGGAAAAATGTCTACTGCAATCCCGCCCGCGCTGTTTTTCGGCGACAACTTTGGGCTGAGAAATAGTGATTTGGAAAAAGTGCTCGATGTGGCGTTAGCCAAAAAGGCCGATTACGCGGATCTCTATTTCGAGTACCGGCAAAACGAGGGCATCAGCCTCGAAGAGGGCATGGTTAAAAATTGCTCCCAATCGACGGCGAATGGTGTCGGCGTCCGGGTATTGGCGGAGGCAAAGACGGGTTATGCCTATACCGACGACATCACCATCGATAAATTGGAGCTCGCAGCAAGGACAGCCCATTACATCGCGCAAAACCAGACATCCTCCATGGCGGTGCCGGTTGGGCAGTCGCGCGCCGAAGCCCACGATCTCTATTCGATCAAAACTCCAGTGAACGACGTTGCACTGGAACAGAAAGTCGGGCTGCTTTACGAGATCGACAAGTTCGCTCGCGATCTGGACGCCAGAGTCAAGAATGTTTTCGTTTCACTCGGCAGCGAGTACAAGGTGATCCTGATCGCTTCCTCGCAAGGAATAGTGATCGGCGACATTCAGCCGCTCACGCGGCTAAACGTTACCTGCATTGCTGAAGAAAATGGTAATCGCCAGATCGGCAGCTTTGGCGGCGGCGGCAGAGTCGAGTTCGGTTTTTTCGTCGATAGCCACGACTGGCAGCGCTACGCGCACGAAGCCGTGCGCCAAGCGATTCTAAACCTAAGCGCCATCGACGCGCCGGCGGGAACCATGGACGTTGTCCTGGGGCCGGGCTGGCCGGGCATTCTATTGCACGAAGCGATCGGTCACGGCCTGGAAGGCGATTTCAACCGTAAGAAAACTTCCGCATTCTCGGACCGCATCGGCGAAAAAGTGGCATCCGAGCTCTGCACGGTGGTCGATGATGGCACGATGCCGTCGCGCCGCGGCTCGATCAATGTGGATGACGAAGGTACCCCCACGCATCGTACTGTGCTGATCGAAAAGGGCATCCTCAAAGGATACCTACAGGACAAGCTGAATGCCGGTTTGATGAAGATGCCGTTGACCGGCAACGGCCGCCGGGAAAGTTATGCGCATATTCCGATGCCCCGCATGACAAATACTTTTATGCTGGCCGGCGATTCGGATCCCGACGAGATTATCCGCTCGGTAAAAAAAGGTTTGTACGCGGTGTCATTCGGGGGCGGACAGGTCGATATTACCAGCGGCAAATTTGTCTTCTCGGCGAGTGAAGCCTATCTGATCGAGGACGGGAAAGTGACCCAACCGGTCAAAGGCGCAACCCTCATCGGCAATGGTCCTGACGTTTTAACCCGCGTCTCCATGGTGGGAGCCGATCTCAAACTCGATGAAGGCGTCGGGACCTGTGGTAAAGACGGTCAGTCGGTACCGGTTGGGGTCGGTCTGCCGACGATCAAAATCAATGGACTCACGGTGGGCGGAACGAAGGCGTAAAAAAATAGTTCAAGCCGTTCAAATCGTTCAAGCAGTTCAAACAGTTTATCGGCAGAGCTCCGAGACGTTTTGAACGGTTGAACAGCTTGAACTTCATGAACTGAAGGAATGTATGGAACGTTTCGAACTGAGCCAAGACTTGGGGTCCGACATTCTGAGCAAGGCGAAAGCGAAGGGCGCCACTCAGGGCGATGTCGTGATGGCGGAGAGCGAGTCTTTTTTTGTCACGGTGCGGATGGGCGAAGTCGAGAAGATCAGTCAGGCGGGTGAAAAGCGTTTGGGGTTGCGGCTTTTTTTCGGCAATAGCTCCGCTTCGGCTTCCACGTCCTACATTTCGCAGCGGTCGGTTGAAAAACTCGTCGATGACACGGCGCGAATGGCCAAGATCACCGCACAGGATCCGCACGGCGGATTGCCCGAGAGATCCGCGCTGGCGCGTGAGCTGCCAGACCTGGACCTAATCGATGAATCTGCTCGCTCGGTCTCGGTGGATGAAAGGATTCAGCTCGCTCTGGAGACAGAGAAAACCGCACTCAATTACGACCCGCAAATCACGAATTCAGAAGGAGCCGAGTTTTCCAATCAGTTCGGCCGGGTAATTTATGTCAGCAGTCAAGGATTTTCGGGTGAATATTCAGGTTCGACCTTTGGTGAATCCGTTTCCCCGGTGGCTTCCAGAAATGGCTCCATGCAGCGCGATTACTGGTACTCGTCCAATCGCAAGTTCGGCCGGCTAGAGTCCCCACGGAGCATCGGCATCAAGGCGGCCCAAAGAGCGCTCAGAAGGCTGGGCGCTCGCAAAGTGAAGACCTGCGAAGTACCTGTCATCTTCGATCCGGAAATGGCGGGCTCACTGCTGCGCAATCTGGCATCCGCCTTGTCGGGTTACGCGTTATACAAAGGCGCATCTTTTTTGATCGGCAAGATCGGAGCGAAAATCGGTTCCGAGCTCCTTACGGTCATCGATGATGGCACCATCCCCGGCGCGCTCGGCTCGCGACCTTTTGATGGTGAAGGTCTGCCGGTGCGCAAAAAAATAATTGTCGAGGGTGGCGAGCTGAAGAGTTATTTGCTCGATACTTACAGCGGAAAAAAGCTTGGCATGCCATCCACCGGAAATGCCTCACGATCAGTCGGGGAACCGCCGGGGGTCGCGCCGGCTAACTTCTATCTGGCGCCGGGACAAAAGACACCGGAAGAAATCATCAACACGGTTAAGTCCGGTTTGTATGTGACAGAGCTGATTGGATTCGGAGTCAATATGGTCACCGGGGATTATTCCCGCGGTGCGGCAGGGTTGTGGATCGAAAACGGCGAGATCGCTTACCCGGTGGAAGAGATCACGATTGCCGGAAATCTCAAGGAGATGTTTCAGAACATCGAGGTAGTCGGCAATGATCTCGAATTGCGCGGCCGGATCGCATCGCCGACGATCAGGATTTCCAGGATGACCGTAGCCGGCGACTAGATCAACGGACGGAGAATCGAGAATTGAAGATCGCGATCATCGATCCTCAATCCTCGGTGTTCACTTCGTATCATCTACAGTACTTGAAATCCCGCCTTCAAAGCTGCGCGTAAGAAATCATCGATATGTGATTGAGTCGGGTCGAATTCGAGGACGGCGACGCTGCGCTCGACGCTGAAATCGAT
Organism: Binatia bacterium; assembly: GCA_035455905.1. Lineage (GTDB taxonomy): Bacteria > Desulfobacterota > Binatia > UBA9968 > UBA9968 > DP-20. The sequence goes on from DATIEH010000085.1 coordinate 5,688, forward strand.
TTTGTGCACGCCTGGTAATGCGCTGAACGTTTGCCGCAGCGGCGCCAAGTCTTCTGCCTTGAGATTCGCGATGGAGAGAATTGCGGTTTTTGTGCTCATCACGCCCTCCTTGTTTAGAATCTGACAGGACTTCCCATTTCACGCAATGTGGATTGCGGGCAGAAAAAACTGACCGCCGGCAAAATTTTCTTGACGAACAAAGCCCAGCTATGTGAGATTAAGCGCGCCAACTTTCCGCTCCATGCGAGCATTACTGCTTCACCGCGAAATTCAAACCAAGTAGAGCCCACGGAGGAACACTCGAATGGCCTACGACGTCGCAAAACTTTTAACCCTGTCGCAGTCGGAGCTCGATGCTCTGTTTACCAATAGCGCCCCAGGCAACATTCCGGACGGGGAAGCGGACGGCACCGCGATTGTGGCGCCGGGCACAACTTACAGCTCAACGATTGCCAAATTCGTCAGCCATTTTGCCTGGCAAGGAAAAGTATTCGACGCAAAAAAAGGCGTGCTGCGAAATCGGATCTTGCCCTTTGGGCTGAATGCCATACTCGCGAAAGTGTATAAGGGGCCGAGCTGGCTCGATGGCAAAGAATGCATCGTTTTGGATTACTCCGATACGTCAATCATCGCACACTGGATTCGCGACGAGATCCGACAAATAGAGCCCGGTCTTTACCTGGGAAAAGTTTATTGGGACAAAAAACGGCTCATTGATTTTGCCCTGAAGTTTTAATCGTTTACAACAGTCGTTCTTTGCGCGTTTTGAGCCGGTTCAAATTGCTTTGCCAGCTATTTTTTAACTTCTTTCAGGTTGGTTCTGCGCGAGACTCGTTCTCTTGAAGGCCGAGGGAATGCGGATGCGTCTGGCTGAAGAACAAAAAGTTTGAGTTTTTATGGACGAGCGCAGCTCAATGCAGCGGGTTCTTAGTCGAATTGGATTGATTACAGTCGTCCTTTCCGTACTTGTTGTGCTAGGCGCTATGTTTCTGCTCGGTCGCTTCGGAGCGGATATTCCGGTCGACTATAACGACGACAGCGATCATTTTAAGTATGGCTCCCTCGGGAGTGAGCACGAATTTGGCGTGCCTTACTGGATCTGGCGGGCACTGCCGGAATTGTTCCAAGACAAACTCCCGCCGCCGGGCCAAGGTTGGCAGTCGGTTGGCTTCGTTTTCGAACCCGGGAAAGATTTGCCCGTCGGGATGTCAAAGCGGCGTTATCTCGGGTTCGATCTCGTATGGCTCAATTGCGCCTTTTGCCATGCCGGTACGGTCCGCGAGACGCCGCAGAGTGCGCCGAAGGTGTATGCAGCGATGCCGGCCAACACCTTCGATTTTCGCGCCTTCATGAGATTTCTCTTCGCCACCGGCGAAGACCGGAGATTCACTCCGCAGGACATTTTGCGCCAGATCGATACTATTCGAAAACGCGAAGGTCTCAGGCGCTTGCCGCTCATCGACCGATTGGTGCTGCGCTTTTACGGAATTTACTACATGCGCGAGCGAATCCTCACATTGCGCGACCGTCTGAATTTTATCAAGGATGAGCCGGAATGGGGACCCGGACGCGTGGATACCTTCAATCCCCTCAAAGCCTATTTCAATTTTCCCATCGACAAATTACCTCAGCGGGAGCGGATCGGCACGACGGATTTTCCGTCGATATGGAACCAGGGCCAGCGCGAAGCGCTGAAAATGAACCTTCATTGGGACGGCAATAACGTCTCGTTGGAGGAACGCAACCGCAGCGCTGCGATGGGCGCCGGGATCACGCCGCCGACCGGAGACCGACCGCGCATGAAGAGGGTTGCCGATTGGCTACGCAAACTCGACGCGCCGCCGTACCCTTTTAAAATCGACAAAACGCTCGCCGCGCAGGGAGCGCCCATTTACAAGAAATATTGCGCCGAGTGTCACGGCGCCGACGGCAAGGACTTTCGCGGCGAATATTCCGGCATGGTGGTGCCGATCGAGAATATCGGCACGGACCGCCATCGGCTCGATTCTTACACTTATGATGTCGCGGTCAATCAAAACATGATCTTCGCCGAGTATGGTGATGAGCGCTTCAGCCATTTCCGCAAGACCTTTGGCTACGCGAATAGCCCGCTCGATGGCATCTGGCTCCGAGCCCCATATCTCCACAATGGATCGGTGCCGACGCTGCGCGATTTGCTTCAGCCGAGCGCGAAACGGCCGAAGACGTTCTATCGAGGCTATGATGTCTATGACCAAAAAAATCTTGGCTTCGTGACCGACGTTGCCGAAGAAAACGGTAAAAAGTTTTTCCTGTACGACACGGACGAGAAGAAAGAGCCGGGCAATTCGAACCAGGGCCACGAAGGCAAACGCTACGGCACGGAACTTTCGGCGACGGAGAAGGACGCCTTGCTCGAATATCTTAAGACCTTTTAACGCCAATTCGCGTTAACGAGTTACGATCGGAGAAATGATGGCGGACGGGCCGAAAAAGCGCTACGGCTGGAAACTCGCGTTGCTCGTGCTTTTGCTTTTGGTGATCGTTTTTGGCGCCGTCGGCTGGTACAAGTTTTTCCGCGAGGAACCGCAGCCGGATTGGGTTACCGCCACGCCCGACATGCGTTTCAAGTATGGCTCCATCGGAGCGGAACACGATGCCGGGCTGCCCTATTGGATTTTTTTCGTACTGCCGCGCATGTTTCCCGAAAAGCTGCCGGGCCCGGGCGGATACGCCTCGCTCGGCGTGGCGTGGGAGCAGGGACAGGAGCTGCCGATCGGCTTCACCAAAAAAGTGGTTGGCTTCCCACGCGTGGCGAACAATTGCGCTTCGTGCCATACGGCGAGCTACCGTAAAAGTCCCAACGACAACCCGGTGTTTGTGCCCACCGGGCCGAACCACACACTCAACCTTCAGGCCTTCTTTCGTTTCGCCGTGGATTGCGCCAAAGATCCGCGCTTCAACGCGGATGAGATCATGAGCCAGATCGCGCTCGTTTATGATTTGCCGTTTCTCGACAAGCTGATCTATCGCTACGCTCTGATTCCGATCACAAAAAAGCGTCTGCTCGAGCGGGAAAAGCAATTCCAGTGGGTTTACCACAAGGAATTCCCACTCTGGGGCCGTGGCCGCGACGACGCCATGAACCTGACGAAATATTTCCTTCTCAACTGGCCCATGGATGACAGCATCGGCCCGACCGATATGCCTTCAATCTGGAATCTCAAGAAATACCAGCCGGAGAAGGGGATGTTGATGAATCTCGCCGGCGACAGCCATGACGCGCGCTCGGTGATCATCGATTCGGCCCTGGGTCTGCTGGCGGCGAAGCCCCACGATTCCGAAGATTTTCGCAAGCAGATCGACTGGCTGGTGAGCTACTTGAGCGAAAAGCAAGCGCCGAAGTTTCCGTTCGCTATGGATGCGAAATTGGCCGAGGTGGGAAAGGGGGTTTTCGACGCCAATTGCGCGCGATGTCACGCGAGCGAGCGCACCGGCACCCGCGTCCCGGTAGAAGAAGTGGGCACGGATAGAGAACGGCTCAAAACCTGGAGCAAGAAAGCCGCCGTCGAGTCGAACAAAGTCGTGCGCAACTTCGGCATTGAACGGCGCGGTTTGGTGGAGAACGAACCCAGCGGCTATATCGCGGCTTTTCTCGATGGCATCTGGCTCCGTGCGCCGTACCTGCATAACGGCTCCGTGCCATCTTTGCGCGATCTGCTTAGCCCGGTCGCCGAGCGGCCCAAGGTATTCTACCGCGGCTATGACGTTTACGATCCGGTTAACGTGGGTTTCGTCACTGAGGGCGAAGAGGCTGAACGAGTAGGCACGCGATACGACGTGAGCGAACGTGCCAGCGGCAATCAGGGGCATGAATACGGCACGAACCTTTCGGCGAAAGAAAAAGACGCGTTGATCGAGTATCTGAAAACTCTGTGAATCGAGTGATCAACTTACACGATCACTATTTTGCACTCCTAAATAGGGTCGCAACTGACACGATGGCTTTTCTCCGGTTGCTGAGACGCAGACAGGAGCGAGCATGACAAAAAGACCAGCTTCGGGAATTTATTATTGTTTGATTGCGGCACTCCTATTCGCCGCGTGCGGCAAAGCTCCGGCTCCGGGTACCGTCAAGGACGAGGCGCTGACGGTGGGTCGGATGGCGGAAAGCTTTCCCGCCGCCGATGAAAATTATTTCAAAGAGATGGACGGCGGCGTAGCGCTCACAGCCAATGAGGTGAAAGGCCGAAACAATTGGATCGTGTGGACCGGCGGGAACGATCGTTTTTGGGATGATCTCGTGAACCGGAGCTTTGGCGCGGTGGATTTCCTAAAGATCATTTCGTCTCATCCGAAGGTCAAGCATCTCAGCCGGGACACGCGCTGGAAATATCTCGGAGTGGTGAACGAACCCTGCTTTGAAAAACCGCAGGCCGCCAGATCCGATCGTTTCGGTCTTTGGCTCGACACTCGCAGTAAAGATTGTCCCGCCGATCCCTTCGAAAATGAGCAGAAATATCCAGGAGTAAAGATCGGCGCCCGGGGAAAAAATGTGCCGGTGGGCTCCTATTATGGCTATGGCACCGGAATCGTCGGCTTGCGACTTTTTCCGAATCCGGATTTCGATGAGACGGCGGCTAAAAGATGGGACGCGGAACGGTTCTACACTGATCCAAATTATTACAACGATAAGCATTTAGTCCGGCCGTATCGCGTCGGTATGTCATGCGCCTTCTGCCACGTCGGACCGAGCCCGATAAAGCCGCCCGCCGATCCGGAGAATCCCAAATGGGAAAACTTGAACTCCAATCCAGGCGCGCAATATTTTTGGGTCGATCGCATCCTTTTTTGGAACAGGGACGAAGGCAACTTCATTTATCAGCTGCTCCACACCTCGCTGCCAGGAACGTT
>DATIEH010000086.1:0-7734 GCA_035455905.1 Binatia bacterium
CACTGGACTTTTGCTTTTACGGCTTTCTCATAGCCAAGCTTTTCGGAAATTTCCTCGCAGTCGATACTAGTCAAAGCACGTTTATTCTGTCAATCAACGTATTGGGCCACCGTGAGTTGCACAGAGTAATTCATGTACGACTCGTACAACACCGCGCATGAAAATAAGCCGCAGTGGGTCGGGACCAACGCCGAGAAATCCCCCAATAGCCCCCTTTTGCAAAGGGGGCGGGCCGTTAGGACCGGGGGATTTTGCCGCTGATCGGAATTTTCATAAGAGGCACTGAGAACACAGGAAGGACTTAAAAAATGCTCCGCGAACTCTGTGTCTCTGTCTACTTGGGTTTACTAAAAAAACCGATTGCCACCGGAACTTCCGATGTGCCGGGCAACCATTCCTCGAATTTTCCCGACTTCAGGTAGAGTTGAGCTGAACCGCCGCCGTCGAGATTGAGCAACTCTACGGTATCAATATGCCACCGGCTGTCGACGAATATTTTTTGTAACTCGCCAAGGCCTAGCCCGCCAAGCACCGCATCGGCGACAGCGACGATCACAGCGCCGTTCTTATCCATGCCGACAACGGCCCGGCGCGCATAGCGGCCGAGATCGGCGCTAACGGTAAGCGGTAGACCGCGATGCAACAATAGCGGGCCCGACTGCAAGGCTTCCTGGGCTTGCGCCGGCGCAAATTCATCGCGATGGGTGACAAACGCGCCTGACTCACCGATTCCGAAGATCCCGGTATAGAGCGCGTGCTTCGAAAGAATGCGGTTGACCTCTTTGACCCTGGTCTTGAGGTATGCCAGCGGCCGGCCTCGTTCGTCGAAGTAGTTGGCATTGATTGCGGCGATGGCCTGGCTCTTTTCGGCGAAGGTTTTGGCGCTGGCGCTGCGCAACTGGAATTCTCCGGAGTCGAGCACGCGCGCTGTGATCAGCTCGCTGTTAAAGCGCACGAGCTTCAGCTCGACGGTGTAATTGGGCTGGGAGCGTTCCAGCGTAACCGTGCGGCTCGCGACACCTTTTTGGAGGTCGCGCCAGAGTCCGAGATCGGTTACGGCAAGGCCGGTTTCGACTTGGCTTTTTGCCGATCCCTGGGATTCAACTGCTGGATCCGACAGGATGATGAAAAACAAACCCAAGACGGCGGAAATAAATACTCGAGACATTATCGCCAAGGATAACAGACGAGAACGCGAATAAAAATATTTAAACGCCGAGCCGGTTGGCGGTTCGCCGCAATAGCTGTTACTACAGGGGCAGTTGGCTCTACGGAGGTCGTCATCATGAAGCTAAACAGTCCGATCGTAATGATTGCGCTGCTCGCGATGATTTCGGCGTGCGGCGACAAAAAGGACAGCGCGGCGCGGGACCAAGAAGTGCAAAAAGTGCTTCAAGAAGGCATGCAAAAGGAAAAAGCTGTGACGGAGGGCATGCAAAAAGGTGTCGAGGATATCGAAAAGAAATTGACCGATCAGAAGGACGCCAGCAAGAAGTAAGATGGGTCAATTGGACGATCGCTGGCTAATCGCGCGGCTTGATTTCGAAGACTATCCGGTCCAGATCACTTAACGAATCTCGAGCGGCAAGAATTTCTCTGCGCAGTTTGTCATCGTTGACCTGACGAGCGAGACCGGCGGCTTTTTGTCCTTGTACGGTGATCACCACGGCGGGATTTTCGAGCAGGTTTTCGCACCAATGCTTGCCTTTGACTCGGCTCGATGACGCGTAAAAGCTTCCCTGATGATAAATAAAGCGCAGCTCAACGGTGCGCGGTAAACCGCTTTTCCGTCCAATAGTCGTCAAATCTGCGACGATGCTCGCGCCGTCTTTCAAGTCCATGGCGCAAATATAAAGACATGATCGAGTCTGGGCAACCAGCTCTGGTTTGCTTGCGAGTCGCGGGCCGGATGGATAAGCTTGCCGGGACAACAGCGATTTTGTTTCGCGTGGGGGTTGAATGGCGCTAATGAAATCGACGGGATTTGTGCCGAGGATGATTCGATACGGCGGCGGCATCAGTGCAGTGCGAACGTTGCCGAAAGCGAAAGGCAAGCGGCCCGCTGTCATTATTCTTCACGAGCGCTACGGAATCGATCAGCATACCAAAGATCTGACCATAAAATTGGCTCAAGCAGGTTTCGTCGGCTTGGCCCCCGATCTGTTTCATCGTTTCACGGGTGATCGTCAAGCCGTGCTGCGCGGCGAGCAGCGAGTGGATCTCACCGACGACGGCGCTTTGGAAGACCTTGATGCCGCCGTTGAGTATCTCAAGAAAACCAAAGAAGTCGATGGCGAGCGTATCGGCATCATCGGAGTCTGTCAGACCGGCCGTCAACCCGTGCTGCTCGCCGCCAGGCGAAACGATATCGCCGGCGCGGTGGTGCTCTATGGCGCGATCGGCGGAAGAGAATGGCAAGGGAACGAGCTTCGCCCGACGCCCATCGAGGATTTGATCGCGCAGGTCAACTGTCCGGTGCTGGGCATTTTCGGAGAGGCTGATCACATCATTTCGATCGACGATGTGGTGCGCTTTCGTAACTGTCTGGAGAAAGCCAAAAAGAATTGTCACATTCGTATCTATGCTGGCGCGCCACACGGTTGGCTGAACGACACCATGCCCGGCCGTTATCGAAAGGAAGCCGCCAAAGACGCATGGAATCTGATCATCTCGTTTCTCAGGAGATGCTTTGCCGCCGGCTGGGACAAAGACCGCATTACCTGCACGTATCAGAGCGATTACTCGGCGCAATATGACTTCAGCAAGAATGTTCGGATGGAATAGAACTCGAGGTAGCCAATGACTTCGGCAGCAGTGCCATTCCGCTTGTGCGCGCTGACGAATTTAATCCTGCTTTTTCTTTTGCTCGTGGGCGACGCGCCGGCGGCCGAACGGGTCACGATTGCGACGCCGAGCCGTGGACTTTTTGAATTTCCCGTTGTCGTGGCGATGCGCAAGGGATTTTACAAGGACGAAGGCATTGACGTCGATAAGGTGCAGATGCAGCCCGCTCTCGGCGTGAAGGCATTGATCTCCGGCGACGTCGATTATTTGCTTGCTTGGGGCTCGGCGCTGCGCGCCGCTGTGACCGGTGTTCCGGTGAAGGCGGTGGTCGGGATCGCGGGACGGCCGCTGCACGTTCTGGTCGCCCGGCCGGAAATTAAAACGCCAAAGGATCTCAAGGGAAGAGTGATCGGTGTGGATTCGATCGCTGGCACCGTGGATTATTTAGCTCGTGTAGCGGTTCGGCATTTCGGTTTCGAGCCGGAGAGGGACGTCAAAATCATCGTCACCGGTGAAAGTCCGACTCGTTTGGCGGCACTGCACAGCGGCGCGATCGATGCCACGCCGATCGACGTGGCGTTCGCGGTGAAGGCGGAAGACGAAGGCTTTCGCCGGCTGGTTTATCTGGGCGATCTGATCGAGCTGCCGCTGTCGGGCATCGCAGTTACCGATCAGAAGCTTCAGACCCATCGCGAGCAAGTACGAAAAGTCGTTCGTGCGACGGTGCGCGGGACGCGCTATTTCAAACAGAATCGAAACGACACGGTGCAAATGCTCGCTGACTATCTGCGCATCACGCCAATGCAGGCGGCCAAGGCGTACGACACTTCCGTCAACTCATTCAGCAATGATGGGATGATTTCTGATAAGGGCGTGCAGTTGGACGTGCAACTCACAAAAGAGCGGTTAAAATTGACCAAGGAGATTCCCTTGAGTCAATTGGTGGACTGGAGTCTGGTGAAGGAGATTCGATAGGAGAACGCTATGCTCAAAGGGTCATGTTTATGCGGCGGCGTGAAATACGAAATTGACGGTGAGCTAGGCGCCGTGACGAACTGTCATTGCAGCCTCTGCCGCAAGATGTCGGGCTCGGCATTTTCCAGTGGGTCGACGATTCCTACCGCGTCGTTTCGCTTGGTCTCCGGCGAAGGGCTCCTGAAGGAATGGGAATCGTCGCCGGGATATCATCGGGTATTTTGCGGGCGGTGTGGCTCGCCCATCATCAAGCGTAAGGACAAAGATCTCGAGCATCTTCGTTTTCGTCCGGGAACTCTCGACAGCGATCCGGGGGTGAAAGCATCGAAGCACATTCACGTCGGATCGAAGGCGCCCTGGGTGGAGATCAATGACGGTTTGCCGCAGTCAGGATGAAAAACCGCCGTCAGGTTAAAGTCTTCAGTGCTTAGAGCTCCCGCCCCGATCGGCCGACCTAAAACCTCTTCCAGCGCCGGTGTGAAGCTACCACGCGCGTTCTACGAGCAACCGACCGTCGACGTCGCGAAGCAGCTACTCGGCAAATATTTAGTGCGCCAACATCCCGAAGGGGTGACCGTTGGGCGTATCATTGAAACCGAAGCTTATGTCGGACCGCAAGATCTCGCCTGTCACGCATCGAAGGGCCGGACGGCCCGGACGGAAGTGATGTTTGGGCGGGCAGGTCATGCTTACGTGTATTTTATTTACGGGTTTTATCACATGCTGAACTTAGTGACGGAGCGGCAGAACCACCCTGCCGCAGTGTTGATCAGAGCCGTGGAGCCGGTGACCGGACTTGATCTCATGAAAACCCGGCGCCAACTCGACAAACTGCGCAATCTCACTAGCGGTCCGGGAAAACTTTGCCAGGCGTTCGCCATCGACCGCTCTTTGAACGGTGCAGATCTGTGCGATGTTATTCTGTATGTGGAGGATCGCGGTGAGCCCCAGCCGAGATTGCAAGCAACGCCGCGAATCGGCGTGGATTATGCGGGAAAATGGAAAGACAAAAGGTACCGGTTTTTCGTGCGTGGCAGCGATTTCGTTTCAAGAAGTTGAGCGAGCACTGCGAGCGTAACGCTCCGAGCAAGCGGCTAACACAAACAGAATTGCACCAAGAACCAATTCGTGCGCTCACGCTTGCCCACACGGAATAAAACGTCGGGGGAAAGACTCCTCAGCGATTTCGATACTGGTAGCAGCTCAATGGCAGATTCGCAGGACAAGGATCTCGAGCATATCGTCGCCGAGCGCTTGCGCGAAGCAGGCCTTAAATTCGCGACGGAGCGGGCCGTCGGTGGGCTTGCCCCCGATTTTGTCGTGTACGCGCCGGACGGACGCCAGTTCATCGTTGAGACGAAGAACTGGGACTTTCCCGGATTGACCACGGAAGCAAGCCGGCAGGCGCAGCACTACCAGGACGCTGCGAAAGCTGACGGAGCCTTCATCGTAATTCCCGGGCTGAAAAGAAACCTGGTTTCAAAGGGCGTCGTGACGGTCGATGGTCTGATCCCGGCGCTTCAGGCGGAGATCCAGAGCGGAAAAACTCGAACCAATTCCGCGGAAGTCACAAAAATTGAGAAGCTCGTGTTTGCGGCGATGCCGTTCGCGCCGCAATATGAAGATGTGTTTTTCGTCGCCATGAGCTATGCCGCCGAGCAAGTCGGCGCAGTTTGTGACCGAGTGGACCGGCGTGAGTTTCAAGGCAACGTCGTCGATGAAGTGCATCGTATGATTCGTCGTTCCAGCGCGGTCATTATCGATTTGTCGGAGTCGAAACCGAATGTGCTTTATGAGGCCGGCTTCGCTCATGCTCTCAAAAAACCATCCGTCCATATTTGCTCGACGCCGCTGGAAAAGCTGCCTTTCGATGTCGCGCAGTGGAAAACCACCCGCTATGAGCCCGGCCAAACTCACAAGTTGCGCCGCGATCTTACCCAGCGACTGAAAGCGATTTTCGAGAGTTAAGCGTGCAAAACGAGCTATCAAAAATTGTCTATGTCGACCTTGACGATGTACTTTGCGAAGCGGCGCGCCATTTCCTGCGCATCGTCGAACGTGAATTCGGCAAATGCATCGAGTATGAGCAACTGACCACGTTCGATGTTGGTCATGCCTGCCAGCTCAGCCCGGAAGAACGGCAAGAGCTTTATCGGATTGTGCACCGGCCGGAAGAGTTGTTACAGATGGCGCCCATTCCGGAAGCGGTTGAAGTGCTTCGAAGATGGGAAAAAGCAGGCTTCGAGATCGGCATCGTAACCGGCCGGCCGCCCGAAAGCTATGACGCATCTCTGGAATGGCTCTCGAAACAAAAAATTTCGTATCGCTCATTCATGATGGTCGACAAATATTCGCGCTTTGCGACGGAAAATACGATTGCGATCAGCCTTGCCGAATTGGCCGCGCAGCATTTTTGCTGGGCGGTCGAGGATTCGCTGCCGATGGCGCAATACTTGGCGACCGCGATGCAGGTACCGGTGGCTTTGCTCGATGCGCCGTGGAATCGTACAGAGTCACAACAACCCGGCGTCAATCGATATCGCAATTGGCGGGCGATTGCAGATGCTGCGCCCCTGCTTATCGAGCGTGTGAAAGGCGGCAATCGACTATGAAGCTTATTGCGGTACTGGCGGTGCTCATCTTTTTTGGCGGCAGGATCGGTGCACAGGCGGGCGAGGCGGACCTGCGCTCGACTGCGCTCGTGGAAGGCGCCAAGAAGGAAGGCAAGGTGGTGCTCTATACATCGGTTGAAACCGAATTCGCCCGCGCTCTGACCAGCGCTTTCGAAGCCAAATACCCGACGATCCAAAGCGACATTTTTCGCTCGACCCACGAGAAAATCTTTAGCCGGATGAATGTCGAGCGGCAAACTGGAACTTATACGGCTGACGTGATCAGCGTCGGCGAGTTCGAAACTTTTCATCTACAGCGCAGGGGTTTCATTGCGGCGTACAAGTCACCCTTCGCTGCGACATACCCGGACGGATTTAAAGATCCCAACGGTTATTGGACCGATCTTTACGATAACTTGATCGTGACGGCCTACAACACCTCACGAGTCAAACGCGATGAGATTCCACGGCGTTACGACGACCTGCTACAGCCACGCTGGAAAGGGCGTATGGTGCTCGATCAGAACGAGGATCGCTGGTTCGCCAACATGCTTTACCTGATGGGCGAGAAGAAAGGCCTCGAGTTCATGCGGGCGCTGGCCAAGCAGGACGTTGCCATTCGGGGCGGGCGCTCCATGGTGACGCAGCTCTTAGGGGCGGGAGAATACGATTTGCAGATCGTTGCCTACTGGTACCGCCCGTATTTGATGAAAAAACAAGGAGCGCCGGTCGATTGGGTCGGATTGGAGCCTGCAATCATAGCGCTGCATCCGATCAGCATGGTCCAAAAAGCGCCGCATCCAAATGCGGCCAAGCTCTTCATCGATTTTGCGCTGTCCGACGAAGGTCAGCGAATCTTTGTGCAACGCGGCCGCGAACCAGCGAAACCAGGACTGAAGCCCGAAGGATACCCGGTGCATCTCAGCATCGCGCCCAGCCGTGTCCAGCTTGCGGAGAAATTGGCGGACTATACGCGCCAATACGAAGCGCTGTTCGTACGCGGTCGTTAGTTCGAGACCCGTCGCACTTCTCGTTCGAGGGAAGTCGTGCGCGGCCTTGTAAAACTCTTAACACTCCGTCGGCAACGCTTACCTCTCTATTCAGAAATATGGCGATACTTATAAATCATCCGGCATTGGTCTTCCGGCTCGGCCACCCGTTGGATGCATACATGTTTAGAAGCTGCTCAGGCTAGCTGCGCACCTGGCGCATGAAATCCTTAATACTGTATTCGATGGCGCGCCGTTTTCGTCGGCGCTTGAGCTTTGTCAAAATCTTCATGACTAAAACCCAGGCAGTGAGAGAGGTAAACAGAATAAGCAGGGTTAGAGCGATATCTCTGGACGCGATTTGGTCGTACATG
>DATIEH010000087.1:0-2169 GCA_035455905.1 Binatia bacterium
CCAGCCATTAGGCATCGATTTCATTGAAAAGCCTATACGCTTTGTGAGGATATAAGGCGGAAGAATTCCGGCCTTGATCAACCTGAAACGATTTTCAAACCTGCAAAGACCCGGCGGAGTTTTTCTTGAAATTGATGAGAAATCTAGTTGTGGTCAGCGATTTTAATGAAGGCCCAGCCGGTGCCGAAATTGCACTTCAATTACAAATAGACATCAACTAGCAACGGAGATCAACGCTCAAAGTGTTGGCGGCTAGTCCGACACTTGAGATTCAACTTTGACGTTTGAATTTTCGCACGCTAGGAAACTTTAAACGAGTCGTAAAGAGCCTGTTTGCTAAGCGGCGGAGTTTGACAGATGGAAAACGTCGAGATCGCCAATCTGCTCAACAAATACGCAGATCTGCTTGAGATCCAAGGGGCAGATCTTTTTCGCATCCAGGCGTATCGCAACGCTGCGCGCACTATCGAAAGTCTCTCCCAACCCGTTTCTCAACTCGTGCAAGAGGGCAAGGATCTCAAGAAACTAAAACTGCCGGGCATAGGCAAGAGTATGTCAGTGCACCTTGAGGAGATCGTCAAAACCGGCAGCCTCGGCGCTTTGAACGAGCTACGAAAGGAGCTTCCCGGCTCCCTCGACGAGTTGCTTGAGGTCGAAGGCTTGGGACCGAAGCGCACCAAACTGCTTTACGACAAACTACGAGTTGACTCGATCAAAAAGCTTGAGCGTGCCCTTGAATCCGACAAGATTACCGGCCTGCGCGGGTTCGGTGAAAAAAGCGTCGAGAAAATTCGCCGGGCGATTCAAAATCTGACGAAACGCCCCAAGCGCTTCAAATTACTGGATGCCGACCAGCTCGTCCATCCTCTGATCGAATATCTTCGTGAGGACAGCAACATCGAGCAGATCGAAGTGGCGGGAAGCTATCGGCGCCGGATGGAGACGGTCGGTGACATCGATATTCTAGTTGCGTCCGCGAAAGCGGAGACCGTGATGCAGCGCTTTGAAAGCTATCCTGAAGTCGAGCGCGTGCTCGCTGCCGGCACGACGCGCGGCACCGTGATCTTACGCTCGGGCCTTCAGGTGGACCTGCGGATTTTGCCACGGCGTTCCTACGGCGCGGCGCTACATTACTTCACCGGCTCGAAGGCGCACAATATTGCCGTCCGTACACTCGGTGTGGAACGGGGCCTTCGCATCAGCGAGTATGGAATCTTTCGCGTGGCGAAAGGGAAAAGAGCTGAGGAGGTGGGCGTTGAAGAAGGCGAACGAATCGGTGGCGCAAAGGAGGAGGAAGTCTTCAAAGGCGTCGGTATGGACTGGGTGCCGCCCGAGTTGCGCGAGAATCGCGGCGAGATCCAAGCGGCGCAAAAACATAAATTACCGCAGCTCATTGCCCTCGAGAATATCCGGGGAGATCTCCACCTGCACAGCAAATGGACCGATGGGAACAGCAGCATTTTCGAGATCGTGAGCGCCTGTAAGGCACGCGGTTACCAGTACTGCGCGATTACCGACCACAGCAAAGCGGTTCGGGTTGCGGGCGGACTTACACCCGAAGATTTTAGAAAACAACGGAAGGAAATCGAGCTGGCTCGGGCGAAAGTCTCCGGCATCACGGTTTTCAGCGGCTGCGAAGTCGACATTTTGCCCGATGGTTCGCTCGATTTGTCCGACGATCTTCTCGACGAGTTTGATTGGGTGGTCGCCGCCGTTCATTCCAAGATGGACATGCCTCAGAGCGAGATGACCCAACGCGTTCTCAAGGCTTTGGCGCACCCCGCGGTGAATGTTCTCGCCCACCCGACCGGACGGCTAATCAACGAGCGCGAGCCTTTCGCGATTGATCTAGAACAGATCTTCTATGCGGCGAAACAAAACGAAGTCGCCATCGAGTTGAACGCCCAACCCGACCGTCTCGATTTAAACGACGTGCATCTGCTACGAGCGAGAGAACTCGGCGTGAAGATCGCAATTAACACCGACGCCCACAATGCGGAGCAGCTGCGCTTCATGAAATACGGCATCGACCAAGCACGGCGCGGCTGGCTCGAAAAAGCCAATGTGCTAAACGCCATGAGCTGTCGAGAGCTCGAGAGTTGGCTGAAACAACGCAGACACAGATTCATCAGAGCGCTTGCCAGTTGAAGATTCGCCGAGAGCGGTTCG
>DATIEH010000088.1:0-4647 GCA_035455905.1 Binatia bacterium
AATGATGTCGAGACGCCCGAAATGTTCGGCGCTTTGATTGACGAATTTTTTTATATCTTCCGGTTTTGACATGTCCGCCACTAGGGCCAGCACGTCGCCGCCAGTTTGTTTACGAATCATCGCAGCCGCGTCGTTGAGCGCCGCCTCGCCGCGCGCGCAAATGGCAACCTTCGCCCCTTCGCGTGCAAAGCCAAGCGCACTCGCCCGTCCCATTCCCTGGCTCGCACCCGCCACTAGAGCGACCTTTCCCTTCAGTCCTAAATCCATGCTGGCTTTTCCCCCTGATTGATTCGCCGATACACTAGCAAACGCCTGGTGGGCGGTCAAAAGACTGGGCTTGGTTCGAAAGAAATTGCTGTTTGTCTGAGTTTTAATTTACTTTTGCTGCCAGTAGATATTGTCGCGGAATTCCGGCTGGAGCCGCTTGATATAAAGGCAAAGCATCCCGTGCACGCCGAGTTGGCGCAGCTTGCGCGGGTCGCCGTCCCGAAGCGCGGTCTTTTCCTCGGCCGTGAGCTCGTAATTCGCCATGACATCTTCGAAGTCCGTCAGGGCCTTTTCGTACACTGAATCTTTCATTTTGAGATCGAATAATAACCGGCTCAAATCGTAACAACTCACAGGGACCTCCAGCTGACAAAGCCCCATCCGGTGGCGACAAAGTCGGGCATGTAGGCAGTGTACGATGCTTTGGCATCGCCGACGGCGCCGATCACGACCATCCAATTGAGAAACTCGGTATCGCCGGCCTGTAAAAGCTCCTGAACCGAATAGTCCGCAAGCGCCTTTCCCTTTCCGTCGCGCAAAACCTCGAGCAGTCGGTGATCGAATTTCTCGTCGATTTGGCCAATTCTCGGCGAGCCGGGAAAATGCGACAACCCGCCAGTCGCCAGGATTGCGATGCGCTCTTTCGACTGTTCCGCCACGGCGCGGATCAATTCGCCCACTTGGTAGCACCGGCGCGGCGACGGTGCCGGATCGACCCAGGTATTTACGTAAATCGGCAAGATGGGAATGCTCGGCTCACGAAGTAGAAAATAAAGCGGTACATTTTGCGTATGCTGCAGCTCAATATTCTCGCCGTAGGAAAAATCGATGCCCTTCTCCATGCCCGCGCGGATAATCGCGTTGCCGAGTTCTTTATGGTTGCGGTACTGAAAGCGGTGGCGCGTGAACTGGCCTTTGACTTCCTCGGCGACAGTCACGAAGAAAGTCGGAATATTGTTCCAAAAAAAATTGACGAACTGATCGTTGGCAACAACGATTAGGACCTCGGGTTGACTGCGTTCCAAGTCCTCGCGCAGCACTGCGAAAGCCGCTTCAGCATCCTGCCGAAGCTTTTTTTGCTGCTCGAGCGTGGGCCGGTTCGAGGAGCCCTTCGGCGCCATGCTGTAGTGAAGATCCATGAAATCTTCCCATTCGCTTCCCGGCTCGAGCAGGATATTGGGTGCGTGGCTTGCGGCCAGTGCGGAAACCAGAGGCATCGATCTGACTCCTGATGGATTTTGCAAAAAATCCTAGTCCCCGACCTGAGAAAAAGCAACCGAGCCAGTCAATGAGCCCTGGCGAGATTTTGGTCGATCTCGCTGCTACTCACGGCGGATGGAGCGGGGCTATACCGGAGAAAGCTGCTCCACGCGCAACGATACTATCGGGAGCGCGGAAATCGATCCATGATCTGCGGGAGAAACTATAAGGCTGTCAACGGAGAATGTAACGCTCAGAGCATGCGATAGTTACGGACGGAGAAATAGATCAGGGCAAGTACTCCAAGACTGGAAATAATCGGATGGCTCAATACCCAACCGAGGGCGGGCTCGAAGTAGTTAAACATTATGTAATCGACAAACCGGCTCATTCACAATCCTCATCCAATTTTGACCGATACTTATAGCAAAACTGTCCTCCCGAGGAAAGATCAATTTTGTCTGCTGGGGTACTGCACCCTCCCCGGCCCGTATCGGAGATCATGCCGTCGGTTTGGCAGTCCAGGTAGCAATTCAACCATTATTTGTACAACTTTGCTCAACCAAGCTCAGGTTTGGACAAAAATACTCGAATAAAGCTTCGTTCCGAACATGGCAGCCGAGGTCAAGTGGGCGTGGGGACGAGATTCTGCGCCCCCGGCGAAGCCACTCAGGCCGTGGCATTGCCGTTGCTCTACCGACGACCCATCAATTACAGAGGGAGCAAACCGATGAGATTACTGCTATCGACGATGTTCAGAAAACTGCCGGTGCGAACAACCAAACAGCGTGCGACCATTTGTAAGCGCTGCGGCGTGCGTATCTATTCTTTAAGCTACCTCAAGGCCCACCTGGAATCCCACGACCGTAAAACACATTAATTCTGGGAGGCCTCGATTGAATTACGTCATCCGATCGCAGGATGATCGCTGCCTGCCGAGTTCGCGCAACAGTCCCGCGCTCGTGCGACAAGAAGTCATTTGTCCGGAGGCAACTCATTCGCGTGTGACCTTCTTCTGAACGAGCGCCCCGCAATTGCTTATCCCAATATTTCTCTTGAATCCCGAAACGCAGCTCTTCAAAAACAATTCTCACCAAATCCAGTCCATGAGCACCGTCGTTAAACCAACTCCTGGACAGTGAGCTCGTCTTTCAAATAGGCGTAATAAATCGGCGCGGCGACGAGACCTGGAACACCAAATGCCGCCTCCATGACCAGCATGGCGAGCAGGAGTTCCCAGGCGTGCGCGTGTATTTGATTGCCGATCAGATGTGCGTTCAAAAAATATTCGAGTTTATGGATCGCGACCAGAAAACAGAGTGACGCGACCGCGGCCACGGCGGATACACTAAAACTCAAAATCACGATTACGGTGTTGGAAACAAGATTTCCGACCACAGGCAGAAGCCCCACCAGAAATGTAAATACCACCATGGTTTTCACCAAAGGGAGATGTACCCCCATGGCGGGGAGCACGAACAGGAGATACACCGCGGTGAAAAAGCTGTTTAGGGCTGCAATTCGGACTTGAGCGAAAACGATCCTCCGGAATGCTTCGCCCAAACACTCTACACGCCAGATCAACGCTCTCGCCAACGGCCGATTTCGCTCCGGAGGTGTGTATTCATGCAGCGATGCCAGGATACCAATCGCCAAAGCAAAGATGATTTGCGCCACGGTTCGCGCGACCTCGGCGCCGGCGTGCCTAAGTTGGCCTACATGCTGCGGCAACGACGCCATAAGCATCCGCTGTAAATCGTCACCGGTCGCGGGGAGTTGCTCCGCTACCGAATTCGGCAAGCCTCCTCGCCAACTTTCCAGGCTCTGCGCCAGCTTGCTTACCAGCATCGGAAGGCTGTCTGTCTGCAAAAAGGAAAATATCGCGATCGCACCAAGCGCAATAAACGCGACGACGGCAAACGCAACCAAGCCTATGGCCGCCAGCTTCGCTCGCCTCCGGCGAATTTGCACAATCCTAAGAACGCGCACCAAGACTTGCACGAGTTGATAACCGGCAAGCCCAACCAATAGCGCCGGAACCAAGTGAACCACCAGCACGGTGAGTAGCGCCAGGCCCATCAAAATCCAAGAGACCGTATCGTAAATCGTTGGATTGGTTTTTTGAAAGTTTGTTGTGACAGGCGGGATACTCACGACTGATTCTCTCGATCGCGAAGTTTATCACTATTCCATCACAGCCTCACAGGGAGAGGTAGCGTTTAGCAATAACTCGAGAAAAATTTGACATTTTAAATAATAAGTTTATTTTCGAACCATGAAGGTCTTGATCGAAATGTCGGCTGAGCGTTACTCCGAATTACTGGAGCGATGTGACGGATCGTCTTCGCAGTTTCGAACTCTCATCGATGGATGTTTGGATCGCCGGGCTAGCTCCGAAGGATTCGAAGAGGTGGCGCAAATTCTTTGCGATAGCAGGGAAGCTCAACAACTGCTGGAGTTCGCGAGCGGTGTTTCTGCCGAAGCTGCCCAAGAGATTCAGTTGTGCCTCAGTTGTTATCGAGAACTGTAGTCCTCGAAAACTCGCGCCTTCTTCACACTTTTCGCCGCTGCTACGCTCATTCCACGCCAAAAAAATAGACAGGGGTAGAATGATCGGTTTTTTGCGCTACAGTTCTTTACGTGAGCGTAACCGGCCGCAAACTCGTGGGAGGCGCAACATGAAAGCAGACATCGATTTCGACAACGGCACGATCACGCTAATTTGCTCCAGATGCCGCCGAAAATACCCCAAGCGAATCGCCGACATCGGCGCCGGCGTACGGATTAGGTGCAAATGCAACAGCGTCGTTTCGTGGCAAGGCGACCTGAGTTGGGTGACGTGTTATGCAAATCCGTATCACTGGGATCCAACGGCCCCCGTTTCGCCAGGCAAGTGACGTCTGCACTCTTCGACGGCATTGATCCGAGTCGACAATAAAGCAACGCCGCGGAACCCCTAGAAAGTTAGGACGGGCAAAGCTTTTATAACCGGCCATCCGCCTCATTTATTCCGTTCGCAATCAAGGTTGTGCATTCTCAGCCGCCTAGCGCGCTGACGATTGTTGACCGGACGTAAGCGCGCGACTCCCGGCACATTGACGACGGATATTCGAAATGCTAAGCCATTGAGGTTCACGCATTAGACCAATCATTCATCTAAGGAATAGCAAACCTTCCGTG
>DATIEH010000089.1:0-8182 GCA_035455905.1 Binatia bacterium
AAACCAGCACCACGAAGCCACCGCAGCTTACAGGCGCTTACCGCACGCTCGTGGACGTGGACCTTCGACAGGGACCTGGAACGAACTACCCGGTCGTCGCGCGACTCCCTTCCGGCATCAAAGTGAACGTCGTTCGGCCCGAAGGCGATTGGCTGCGTGTCGAATCCAAGCACGGCGGCAAACCCGGCTATCTCGAGAGGAGATTCGTCGAGCGCTGGACAGAAAATTAGTGCGCTTCAGATCGTTCGTCGGAAAGGTACCGCGCTCGAAGAAAACCTTTGCACCGGCTCTGTTAGTTGCCCTGCCCCAACTCCTGTGATCGGCGCGTCGCTTTCACCACCGCGTCCATAATAGTACCGCGAAAACCGTTTTGTTCCATGACATAGAGGCCGGCAATCGTCGTGCCGCCCGGTGAGGTCACTTCGTCTTTTAACTCAGCCAGATGCTTTTTGCCCTCGAGCGCCATGCGCGCGGCGCCATAAACCGTTTGCAATGCCAGTTTCACCGCCACTTCGCGCGACAAACCGACTTGAACGCCGCCGTCCGCCAAAGCTTCCATAAACAGAAATGCATATGCGGGTCCGCTGCCACTGAGACCGGTGACCGCGTCCAAATATTTTTCCTCGACGGGCATGCCGATTCCGAAGCTGTTGAGAATCGCGCCGACTCTTTCCATATCCTTTTCCGTCGCATGCGCTCCGGCGGCATATCCTGCAGCGCCGGCGCCAACCACGCAGCAAATATTGGGCATGACACGCACAACCCGCGCGCCCGGCTCCAGCTGCGTTTCGATCCGTCGCAGCGATACTCCGGCGGCCACCGATACCAAAAGCTTCGTCTTGCCCAGTCGTTTCGCAATCTCGTGCGCCACCGGATCGACAATCTGCGGTTTAACCGCGAGGATCACGATGTCGGCGAAATGGCACAGCTCGGTATTGTCCGGCGTCGCTTTGATTCCGAGATCGTGCGCAATTGAGTCACGGAGAGCATCGCTTATGTCGCTGGCCATGACGTTTTCTTTGCTCGCCAACCCGGCTCGAATAATTCCGCGAGCTATCGCCGCCCCGATTTTTCCCGCTCCAATCACGCCGATTTTATCAGTCGACACAGAAACCTCCTACGCCGGTTATCACTCGCGTGCCAGCATAATTCCTCACGACCGGAAGTTCAAAGTCGTTTGGGTGCGTTAACTAAAAAGCCTCCGGTGTCGGCCGGAGGCTTTTCTACGCGGTGAAAGTTCGCTCAATATCTCTTGCCGAGATCCTGAAGCGCTTTCAACGCATCGGCATCATCCGGAGAGAGCGAGAGGATCTCGCGATATTTTTGCTCGGCATCTCCAATTCGACCGAGCTGGGCGTAAGCTTGACCTAAAGAAAAGCGTAGATCATTTCGCCTGCGGCGCATGCGCAACGCCTCGGCATATTCCGCAGCCGCCTTCTCCCATACGCCCAGCTTATAATAGACGCCGGCCAATTCAGTATGAATCGTTGCCGAGTCCTCGCCCTTGGACTTGGATTTTTCCAACAGCCCGCGCGCTTGTTGCAGCAGTTTCTTCGTCTGCGCTTCGTCGCTGACCTGTTGAGCCTTGGCCGCCATTAAACGCCCCCAGGCGAGCAGAACCGCCGGGTGATCGGCTTGTAAATCGCGCGCCTGGACGAACCATTTCTCGGCCTCGGGCAAATCGCCTGAATGCAGGGCAATGTTTCCCAAACCGAGATACGGCAAGACCTCCTTGCTTCCCATCTCGATGACCTTTCGGTAAATAAGCTGGGCTTCCGGCAAGTAGAATTCGTCGCTCATGGCGAGAACATCCGGAATGTATTCAACGCCGCTTTGCAGCGCAGCGAGCGCTTCTTTCGATCCTTCCACGCTCTTATCCTGTTCGAGAAAAATTCTCATCTTTAAAAGGTGAAACTTCGGATTCTTCGAATCGAGCCGGATCGCTTCATCGATTTCCTTTGTCGCACGTCCGCGCGCCAAGCTCCCAAGATAGGACTGGGCCATATAATAGTGGTGCATCGCTGCCGGCACAGCCAACGGCTTTCCCTTGAGCCATGGCGGCTCGTCCACTAAATAGGGCGTCATCAGCTTGCGGTTCAACTCGGTGGTGGCGCGGCGCAGATTCTTGGGTGCGGAGAATTCGAGCTGAGCGCCGTCATCGGTATTGATCGAAGCCCCCTTCGAAAAGGCCAAAAACCCGTCCCGGTTCATGCGGTAGAAGCCTTGCACCGCGTACACGTCCGAAAGCCCGAGGTATTCGAGATCCGATTGCAGCACCTTGTTGTTGTCGTAAATCTGTTTCACCGCCGGATAATCGAAAACCTGCTCTTTCTTGCTGCCGACCAAAAGAAAATCGCTTTCCTTCATCCCCCAAAGCGAAACATACGGAAACGCCTCCACAAAAGTTCGAAACACCATGCGGAAATCATCCGGCGACATCGAATAGTTGTGAAACCACTGGGCGAAGATGCCGTCGTCTTTGATCTTCGATTTCACGATCTGGTAAAACTCACGGGTATATAAATTGGCGATGCCGGCGATCCACGGATTGGACGGTTCCGCGGTGATCACATCGTATTGCTCCGGGGTCGCCAGGATATAGTTCCTGCCGTCGGTTGGGATGACGTGCACTCTCGGGTCCTCCAGAACCCCCGAGTGTCGTGAGTTTCGGGCGCTCCGCGACAAGCGATCAATCGCTCCTCGGTAGTCGAGGTCCTCCGAGCGTTTCATGAGCTCGGCGCGCGCCGCTGCGGTCATGACGCCCTCATAATAGAGCCGTTTTTCTTTGGCATCGTACCAAATCCGGTTCTGCGCACTGTCGTTGGCGGCATTGTAAACGTATTCATGCCGGGCAACAGGACTGGACGGAAAGGACACCCCGGCGGGCAGTTTGTCCAGCAGCACGGAAGCACGATCGAAAAATTTGCTGGCCTGGATCATCGCCGGCTCGATCTCGATGATCTCGATGCGCTTGAGGGATTGGAAGGTTGCCAGCGCCTTGGCCGACATGCCGCTGCCAAGACCTATGGTCAGCGCGCGCTCGGCTTTCGGGTGCAGCAGCATGGCGATATAACTCGTCATCAACTGGCTCAGCGCGTCGCCATAAGAGCCATCGATTTTGCCGTTGGATTTGAAATAGACGTAGTCGCTTCCCGGAATGCTGTGCACGCTGACGGTGGTCGTGAGCCCCTCGCGATAATACAGCACGTCATCGCGTCTCATTTCTTCCAGGCGCAAAGAGTCGGTAGGTAAGGGTTCGTACCTGTCGGCATAGATCGTGACACCGCTGGTAAGAATGTGCGGATCCCAACGGTGCACCTTGAAAGGCACGATCACCGCCAAGAGCAGCACCGCCGCTCCAAGGCTGAACCGCGGGATCAAGGCGAGCTTCAGATCGCTGATGACAAGCCATGCGCCGATCACAAGGTTCATGACCACGGCAAAGATAATCGCATTTTGCACGCCGAGATTGGGAATCAAGATGAAGCCGCCGGCGAAGGCGCCGAGCACGGCTCCCAGGGTATTCGCCGCGTAGGAGCTGCCGACGCCACTGCCGACGCGATAAAGGCTTTGCGTGAAGAGCCGCGCAACCAGAGGGAAAGTCATCCCCAAGAGAATCGTCGGCACGAACATGACCAGAGCGGACAAGAAAATTTGCAAATAGAGAAACACCGTAAAGGTATCGCCGAAGCCGTGCAACAATCGGACAAAGATCAACGGCAATCGTTCGAACAAAGGAATCGTCGCGAGCGCCGACAATCCGACCCAGAGTTCGATCAAGCCGAAGGTGCTCAGTCGCGCTTCCCGTCCGCCGAGCATTCGGGCATAGATGAAACCACCCAGCGCTAAACCGATCAGGAAAGTCACGAGCATCGTGGAGAAGGAATAGATCGAACTCCCGATGACCAGCGTGAGGGACCGGGTCCAGGCATTTTCATAAACCAAAGAAGCGAAGCCCGAGAGCGCAAACGAACCGAGCACGACCCAGGCGAGCGCGGAACTACGCTGTTCCTCGTCGCGCGCCGCGGGCTCTTCCGCCGGCGTTTCGACCAGAGCCTCGACCGGCGCTTTGTCCCGAAACCGATCGACGATCAAAATCACCGCGGCGATCAGCATGTTCACGCCGGCCGCCACATACACGGTCTCGCGCATTCCCAAATTGGGAATCAGAAAAAAACCGCCCGCGGCGCAACCGATCACTGCGCCCAGGGTATTGGTCGCATAGAGGTCGCCGACACGCCGGCCGAATTGCGCGAAGCTCCGAACGAAAAACCGGCTCAGCACCGGCAGGGTTGCGCCCATCAGCAAAGTCGGAAACACCAAAAGCACAAACGATAGAAAGAACAGCACAAGATTGAACAGGAACGGGAGGCTCTCGTTCAAACCGAAAATCGGCCCATAGATTTTTTGCGCGAGTTTGAAAATCCAGGGCACCAAAAAACCGTAGACTCCGACGCCGGCTTCGAGAACGCCATAAAGCAAGAAATCGTTTTTGCCGCGATCGGCTATTTTCCCGAAAAGATAACTGCCGATCGCGAGCCCCGCCATAAAGGCCGACAAAACCGTCGCGATCGCATACGTGGTGTTGCCGAAAATCTGCGTCAGCATGCGCGTCCATACCACCTGGTAAATCAAACCCGCGGCGCCGGAAAAGAAAAAGCAGAACAGCCCGACCAGCAGCAGCCAGTCTTGGTTGGAGCGCTGAACGCTATCGCGCATAGATTCTCCCGATTCCTCGAAAAAACAATTCAAAGAGTGATAGCAAGCCGCTAATAAACTGTAAAGAGTAGATGCCGCAACGTAGTCGGCTGTGTCGGTTCGTCCGACTGTTCGTTGACTTTGCTGGGATTGTCGTATAAGCGTACCTTCGTCTTGGCGTCCAGAATCTGACAATTCTCCCCTGTACCGTTGATCGAACAAAATTGAAGTGACGATGGGCCGATCGTAAAATTTTTCGTATCGACGAAGCGGCGCAGCTACGACGCGATCGAAGAGATTCGGAGGAAACAATGGCAAACGCAAAGCGAGACGGTGCAGCCCCGGAAGAAGTGAAAGATCTGCGGGGTGCCATCGAATGGATGAAAAAAGAGGGTGATATCATCATCACCGACAAGGAAGTCGATCCCGATCTCGAGATCACCGGGATCCAGAAACAACTCGATGGCGGGTGTCCGATCCTGTTTAACAATATTAAAGGCAAGCCGCACCATCGCTGCATTACCAACCTGTTTGGCGACATGAACGTCATCAACAAAATGTTCGGCTGGAAAGATCATGCCGATCGAACCAGAAAATTAGCCTATGCCGTTACGCACCCGATCCCGCCGGTGGTTATCGATCAGAAGGACGCCCCCGTGCAGGAAGAAGTGTACGAGAAACCCGCAGAGGCCAACGATTACGTCGTGCCGATCCGCCACACCAACGTCGAGCCCGAGTTGACCGTCGGTTCCGGTAATCGGCTGATCTCCGGAGAATACTTCAATGGCGGCACGGACCTCGGTTACAACCGCATGAACTTTCGTTGGGGCAACGTCGGCACATTCCAGATCTCGCCCGGCTCCCACATGTGGCAGGTGGTGAGCAAATATTACAAGGACAACAAGATGGTGCCGATCACGATGAACTTCGGTCTGCCGCCGGCCGGCTCACTGCTAGCGGGCGCCGGGTTCGATTATGTAATTCTACCCCAGGGCTGTGATGAAGTCGGCATCGCTGGCGCCGTACAAGGTGCGCCGATGCGCCTGGTGCAAGCGCGCAGCATCGATGCATATGCTTTGGCCGATGCCGAAGTCGTCCTCGAGGGCTACGTCAATCCACGCGACCGCCGCTTCGAAACCGCGGAATCAGAAAAGGCCGGCGTGCAAGGGCGTTTCCATTTTCATCCGGAATGGGCCGGCTACATGGGCAAAGCCTATAAGGCGCCGACCTTTCACGTGACTGCCGTCACGACTCGTAAACGTGAAGGCAAACCGATCATCTTCCCCCTCGGTGTGCACACCCTCGACGATCACAACATCGATACCACCGTGCGCGAAGCGGCGATGTTCGAGCTTTGCGAAAGAATGCAGCCGGGCATCATCATGGACGTGAACATTCCTTACTGCATGACCGATTGGGGCGGAGCGATCATTCAGGTCAAAAAGCGTAACCGCATCGAAGAGGGATGGCAGCGCAATTTCATGGCTGCGATTCTCGCCACCTCACAGGGTTCCCGTGTGGTCATCGCGGTGAGCGAAGACGCCGATCCCTACGACATGGACGATATCATTTGGAACCTCACCACTCGCGTCAATCCTAAAACTGACATTATCAATCCGCTTCCAGGCGGCCGCGGCCAGACATTTATGCCGGCCGAACGCATGACCGCAGGCGAGCGCGAATGGACCGCCTCCAACACCATGTTCGAAGGCGGTATGGGCATCGATGCCACCGTCCCATTCGGCTACGAGAGCGATTTTATGCGGCCCGTTTATCCGGTCGACAGAGTCGATCTGAAAAAATGGTTCAGTGATAAAGATATTCAGAATGCGAAAAGCCGGATGCAAGGCTGGGTGCACTCGCTCGCTCGCACCGGTCGGTAAATTCCCCAGCAATTTTTTTTAACCAAGGGCAAGGTCAAATCCTTGCCCTTTTTTTATTTTTTTCCAAAGAAGCTCGCCAGAAAAATACTCCCGGACAGGGCAATCTTTGTCCAATGCAGGCAGAAGACCGAATTCCGCGGACAAACGAAAAATTTTTCGCACAAAAATTCGTTGACACTCGCTCGGCCATCTGTTACCTAGGCAGGAACTCTCACGCCTGATTCGCTCCATTCTGCTTTTTTTGAGATCAGCTTTACGAGAGGTAGAGTATGGAGAAACGTCGTAAAAAAACGCTCGCTCGTACTTTAGTCTGTGCCACGTCCTGCACCAAGCTCTTAACCGTCGTGGCACTATTTGTGCCATCTTTCCTGAGTTTTCAACAAATTTTCTCTCGGCACTCGGAGAGCGTTGCCCCTGCGTCGAGGACAACCGTTATGGAACCCGCGCCGAAGCCGCGTTCGCGCGATCTCGTCAGAATTTATTCGATCGTTAAGGCGCATCGGCCCGAGATACGCGACGGCGAGGCCTGGCAAATTGCCGAGACGATTCTCGAGGAAAGCTCCAAACGCAAGCTCGACGCGTTCTTGATCTCGGCGGTGATTCAGGTGGAAAGCGGTTTCCAACATACCGCGGTTTCACCAAGTGGCGCGCGCGGGCTCATGCAGATTATGCCGGAGACCGGCCGCGCCCTCACTCGTGCGCTTCGGCACGAGATGGGTGTGCGCGCCGCCGCTTTCGAGCCGGAATGGCTAGACAACCCGTTCGTGAATATACGTCTCGGCGTTTATTACCTGCACGATTTGAAAAAACAGTTTCGCGATTTGAATCTGGCTCTCACCGCCTACAACTTCGGCCCGACGGAGATCCAAAATCGCGTAGAGAACAATCTCGAACTTTCGTCCGAATTCGCCGGCAGCGTTCTTCAAGCCTACCGCAATCTCAAATCCAAACCGCCATCGTTCTGATTTCGCGCACCTCGTGTCTGCCTGATCACTCGAACTCAACTCAGATCCGCAGTGATTTAGCAATCGGTGCAGGAGTCGTGCTAAAAATCATATGAATGCTCTTCACCGCTGAGGGATGACATGCGAGTCACCGAAGAAGCCTGGACAGAGATTTCCCGTCATGCGCAGGATACCTTCCCTGACGAGTGTTGTGGGGTGATTGTTTCCGACGGCCGCTCCGATCATGCGCGCCGGTTGAAGAACATGCAGAATACGCTGCATGCTCACGATCCACAAACTTATCCCCGTACCGCCGAAATTGCTTATGCGATGGATCCCCTCGAGCTCGAAGCAGTGATTCAGGAGGCTCAGTCCATGGGCCAGAAGCTCAAAGCGTTTTATCATTCGCATCCCAATCACGACGCCTATTTTTCTGCCGAGGATAAAGCCTTCGCCTGTCCGTTCGGCGAGCCGACCTACCCGGACACGGCGCAGATCGTTATTTCGATTTACAATCGCGCGGTGAGAATCATTCGCGCCTTCGCATGGTCTCCCGAAAAAACCGACTTCGTCGAAGTTCCCATCGATCGGCTCTAGTACATGTTCGCACCGCGTCACAGTTTCATCGATGCGCAAGGGTTGCGGATTCACTGTCTC
>DATIEH010000090.1:0-3426 GCA_035455905.1 Binatia bacterium
CATTTCCCAATCGATGAGCCCCGACCGGGCCATCAGGCGGGTGAACTGGCCGACCTTTTCCTCCAAAGAGGAACGTTCATCGACGAGAAACACCGACGGTGCGCGCACGGAAATGAGCAGGGTCAATATGTGTTTGAAGGCGCGAATTTTCGCCGGCGTTAGCCCGGGTGCATTCAACGCCGCAGTGACGTCGTCGAGGCGCATCCCGAACCAGGCATAAAGGCCTTCGCCAAGGCCATGAATCTCGCCATAACCCGGCGCCGCTGCCAGCGGCACGCTGTTGAGGTAATCGACAATGATGCGTTCGCGCCAGGCTCGCGTATTGGCGCCTTCACGATAGGCCTTTAGGCTCGCTCCCATAATTTGCCGCAGCTTCTCGAGAGGACTATCGGTGCGGCCATTAGGCGAGTGGCGAAATTTTTCCAGCTGCACGGCAAGTGTGCTGCCGCCTTGCACCGGTACGGGCAGATGCAGTTTAGCGCCGACATACATCAGCGCGGCTTTGAAAATTCGGTCCCACTCGATAACCGGATTCTGCCAGCGTGTGGCCGGCCGATCGAGGTCTCGGTTCTCGAGAAAGAGCAGAGTTTTAACGATCAATGGCGGAATGGCGTCGATCTTATCGAAGATAAATTCCGATTGACCGTAGCGAAATAGCGAGGAACCATCGAGCCCGCGGATTTCCAGGCCCGTGTCAGGGCGTTCGGTGTAGGGAGGCGAAACGCCGTGCTCCAAAAGCGTGAGCATGGTTTCCGATTGCCGCGCCTGTTCAGCGATTTGATATCCTTGGGACATTAACCGGGTTTGAAAAACCGGCAGTTTGGAATAACCCTTTCGCTCATCGAAGGGGCCCGGCCGGGGAAAAGAGATTTCGCGACTCGGTCCTTGCGTCAGATTGTAGAAGACGCGCCGATTTGTACTGGTGAAAAACCATGACTGAAGCGCGGAAGTTTGAAACTCGATAAAAACGCAGACAAAAAAGAACAAAGCCAAGCCAAACCACAAGAGGCAGATCTTCAGACCTCTTTTTAGTGCCGGGGAAAAGAGTCGAGATGCGAAGGAGGATGACCTCGGTAACTCGGACGGGATGGATTTTCCGTTCATCGATGTGAGGAAATAGAGTAGCACATTCCAGGTCAAAAACTAATTTGATTTTATCAGCTGTTCGGAGTTCAGTTTGAAGGCCTAATCTGTTTCTTCTGGCAGCTAGGGGGCAGCCGAAGCTCAGTGCCTAGGAGGAATTTCCCTTCATGCTTGCGCGGGTGGTCGCGAAGCCGCAAAATGGCGGGGGACTAAGCAGATTTAGACGTGACTAGCTGTATTAACCGAGCTACCTCGATCTAGTGAGGCTCGTTCGAGAAGGAGCAATCCATGTTGGCAACACGCGTTCTCCAAAAGGAAGGCACTTTCTATTTTATCGCGTATCCCGCAGCCGAACTGCTGGACCGGGTAAATTTCTCGAGCCGCTACTATTTCGAAGGAGAGCAGATCGAGGCCTATGAACCCGGCGATGACGAGGTGGCAAGATTCATCGCTGGTGTAGAAAAGAGCGAAAGATCGTTTCAGCGTTTACTGAACCGTCGAAAGATCCGACAAATCGTTAACTTCTACGAGACGGCGGTCAGTCAACCGCTCATTCCCGGCACGATTCTGCTCTTTACGGATGAAACTTTGCGCTTTCGTCGCTCGGATTCCTCGGAAAGCGTTGGCTTTTTGAGCGAGCCGAACGGCAAGTATCTGATCATCGACGGGCAGCATCGCCTTGCCGCGTTGCACTTCTTCCGCCAAAAACACCCGGATCAAATCGCTCGGATCGAGGTTCCTTGTGTGTTGTTCGATGGTAAGAGCGCCGATTTCGCCACCGAAATGTTCGTGATCATCAATTCGACCCATACGAGGATCAACAAGTCGCATCTCGTTGATTTGTACGAGCGCGTCTCTTGGGAAACGCCTGAAAAAAAATTCGCTGCCAAGCTGGTCAATCTGCTTTATGAAGAATCCGATTCGCCATTGCGCTATCGCATCAATCGTCTGGGGGGGCGAAGCCGGCAGGAAAAATGGATATTACAATCCGAAGTATTCAATGAACTTTTCAAAGTCGTGCAGCGAAGCCGGCGTTTCTTCGATAGCCGTTTCGGCATGCGCCCAGACCGCGCCTACGCTCTGCTGCGAGATTATCTGAAGGCGGTGCGCGAGGTGATGGACGCGGTATGGGGCGACAATGAAAAGTTCATGTTTACCCGGGATGTGACGCTGAAAGCGCTCTTTCGCGTTTTCGGCGATCTCATTCGAGATCGCAAGCTGGTGGAGAGTTGGGAGGACGAGAAATCTCCGAAAATATTTACGGCCGTCCTCAAACCCTGGGCTGATTTGACCCGTGAGTTTCGCGCCGAAGGCTTCTATGAACGATTCGCGGCCAAAGGCCAACTGGAGCGCGTCCGGCGCATTCATACAAAGCTTGGGCAGAACCTGCGTCTATAGCCGCTAACCCCAGTCCGCCAGTGCCACAAAGAAAACGACGCCGCGAAGGCGTGAAGAGCACGAAACTCAACAGCATGTTTGAGCTTCATGGTCATCGTCTGTGAAAACAACGCGGCGATTGGAAGACGACTCACAAACCGTCACCCCCGAACCTATCAATCGGGGGGTCCAGTCCGAATTTCGCAAAGAAACACTGGTGATTGGAACTTAGATTTTACTTACCAGTCGGCGAGCACTCCCATGTCCTGCCCACCCCCGTGTTGAAAAATAACTCGTTTGCCGGTCTTGTCATCGATCTCGTTTCTCTGCCCGCCCGCCTTCGCCACGTCTTCGGCCGTCGCCTTATGACTGTTGCCGAGTAAAACCATCGGCTCATTATGGGGATTAGAGCCTTCATAGAATTCATGCGCCGGTATGCTGATGATCTGCCCCTGCGACAACTCGTGGGTTTCGTTTCGGCCCTTCATGATGCCGCGACCGGTCAGCACGTAGTAGGTGCGGTCGGAGGGATGGCTGTGCATGCGCTGGACATCCCCGGGCGGAAAGATCAACACCCAAGTTTCCAGATTGTCGCGCCGGAAGAGATCGATGCGGCGCTGTCCTTTTTTTCTCTGGTTAGCGATGCCGTTGATATCCTTGACTTCCATATCGACCTCCTTTGATTTGTAGAGCGAATTGGACGGCCTTAACTCTATTCTCGGCGAGCCTGAGTTGTCAATGCTAGTTTGTCTGGTGGCGCAAAGATAAGATACAAGAGCTTTTAAGCACGTTATGTCGAAAGGGAAGTGTCATCTGCGTCTTCTCGCAGGCCGCAGACTTCAGAAAGAGTCCGCGGAGCGTTTCGACATCGCTAGTTGTGACCGTCATGATTGATCGGACCTAAGGCTGGTCCAATCCAAGACCGAGACTGTCGAAGGAATGCACTCTTGAAGGAAGGAGATATCG
>DATIEH010000091.1:0-5976 GCA_035455905.1 Binatia bacterium
ATTATAGGAATGGCAAGCCTCGTACCAAGAACGAGGTCGCCTGAAATCCATTCAAAATCGTCAAGGTAGGAGAGTGTCTCAAAGGCGAGACTACTACTTTGAAGGAAATCGACTTGAAACGATCAAAAATTTTGTCGGCAATTTTCCGTACTACGAATTACTGTTTTTTGTAGTACGTCATAGCTTCAGGAACCCACTGTTTGATTTGCGCAATGCGCGTCTCGTCGCTCGGGTGCGTGGACAAAAACTCGGGCGGTTTGCCTCCCTGTTGAAGCTTCGACATACGCTCCCAAAACCCCACGGCTACGGACGGATCATAGCCGGCCTTCGCCATTAGAATCAGACCGATGTGATCCGCCTCAGATTCCTGCGCTCGGCCCCAAGGAAGAATCACCGCCATATTTACGCCCAGGCCGTAGGCCTGGGAAAAAGCTTCGGTGTATCCTGGATTGACCATACCGACGCCAGCGCTGAGAACCTGCCCGATCAATTGCGCTCCCATGCTTTGGCTCATGCGCTCCGCGCCGTGACGCGCCAGTGCATGAGCTACTTCATGCCCCATGACGACTGCGATACCATTATCGTCTTGAGTCACAGGCATGATGCCTTCCCAAAAAGCGACCTTCCCCCCGGGAAGGCAAAACGCGTTGACTTCCTTACCTTGCAAAACATTGAACTCCCACTGGTAGTCAGGTTTGGCTGCGGCGACAGAAATCCTTTGGCCCACTCGCTTCAGCTGCGCTTGCCACGCCTGGTTTTTGGAAAGAGGAGTTTTCTTGAGAATGTCTTCGTATGCCTCTACGCCCAATTTTTTTTCGTCGCCCTCCGAAACGAGGTTAACCTGTGACCGACCGGTATATTCTACGGCCTGGCAGCCGAATCCAAACAGAGCGACGCACAGCAGAAAGGAGCTCCAATCAAGCCGTTTAATTACATTGCTCATTGTGTTTCCTTCGAGCTTTGAGTTGCCTGAGTACAAGCGGCAACGCAACTCTATCCATCGGTGTTATGGAACGTAGCCGAGCCTTAATGCCGGTGTCAAACATAACTTCTCGACATCGTTCGATTGCGCAGCGAGTGGCGCCTTGCGTTTGCGAATAACTTATTTTGTTTGCCGCTAGGCACGGCGCTCCTCGAAACCTTTTTCTCCGGCACGGCAACTCGCATCGTCGCGATCTCGATGCCAACGGTAGCGCAGAGCTTGGGAACCGATTTGCTCGGCATCTCCTGGGCGCTTTTATCTTATCAACTATCGAACATCGGGTTGTCGGTGATCTTCGGCAGGATCTCAGATTTGTGGGGACGCGAGAAAATGTTCGCGTTGGGCTTTGTTGTTTTCGCGATGAGCTCGCTCCTCTGCGGCCTTTCGCAAACCGTGCTGCAATTGATCCTGGCGTTTGAATTCCACACCGGAATCAAAGCGGCGGCGCTCACGGGTGAAAATCCGGCCGGCTTCGTGGCGGCGCTCAATACCACTTTTCTCGCAGCTATTGTATTGTGCGTCGCAGGAGTGTTCACATCAGCTCTGCGCGGTGCGCCCAAGCCAGCCTGAGACAAAAAGATCGATGCTTGCGCGTAGCGTTCGAAGCTTTTTTGCGAGGGAGGATTACAACATGAGCAAATTTCTCATCGCCCTTCTGGGTTGTGCGTGCGCGGCGCTTGTCGCAAACGATCTCGGAGCGCAAACCCTCAAAGCTGGATACGTGTCGAAGGATCTCAATTATCTGCCCTTCTTCATCGCCCAGAAAAACGGGTTTTACGCCAAGGAAGGCATCCACGTAGATCTCGTCAATATCGGACGCGCCGACATCCAGCTTCAGGCGCTCGTGGCCGGCGAGCTTCACTTTGCCAACATCAACGCGGACAGCATCATTATCTGGAACGAACGAACCAATGGCAATTTGAAAGTCGCGGCGGGATCGAGCAATTCGGCGCCTTATCTTCTGATCGGCGCCAAAAACATAAAAAAAATAGAAGACCTCAAGGGCCAGAGACTTGGCGTGGCGAGTCTCACCGGCGGCGCTACGTCAATCTTACTCGCTTATCTGAAAAGCAAAGGACTGGTGCACCCGCGGGATTTTTCGCTGTCGATCATTGCGGGTGGCACGCCGGCACGATTGAGTGCCCTGGAAACCAATGCCATCGCGGGAGCGGTGTTGGGAATTCCATTTGCCGATTTTGCCATCGACAAGGGTTTCAACCGCCTCGGTGATACTACCGAAGTGATTTCCAGCTATCAGTTCAACAACATCAATATCAATCCGTCCTGGGCCGAGAAGAACCGCGCGGCGGTGGTCAACTTCATCAAGAGCCATATCCAAGCATTGCGCTGGATTTTCGATCACCCGACGGAAGCGGCGGAATTTGTCACCAAAGAGTTTGGCTTGCAATCGAAATATGCGGTGCGCGGCATCGAGTACTATACCAAAAACAAAGTTTATCCCATCAACGGCGACGTGACGCTGAGCGGCTTGAAGGTCAACATTGAAGTGCAGGCGCAAGACGGCATTATCAAAGGCACCCTGCCGCCGCCGGAAAAATACCTCGATCTAAGCTATTTACGACAAGCACAAAAAGAGCTTGGTTTATGAGAGATGAGGAGTAGCCAGCGATTGCCGGTCTGCGCAATTGAATCCAGTCGAACATCCGTTTGTCCTCTCGAACGGAAGTAAGAGATCTGAACTCTCGTTAGGTCGCGTTTGGCAAGCGAGGCGAGCAAGATTTCTCCCTTGGGTCGAAATGGGACAACATCCCTGTGATGTTATCGCGGCGGGACGATTTCGACCAAGATCGCTTCCGGGTCGGCACCCCAGCGAAAGGGCAGCATGACGCTGCCCAACCCGCGTGAGACTACGAGCAATGTTGAGCCGTAAGCGTAGACGCCTTCGTCGAGACAGTAACGGCTTTGGCGGATAATGGCGTGGCCGCGGGGAAAGCGAATTTGGCCGCCGTGCGTATGCCCCGAGACGATCAAAGGTATGCCGTGCTGTTCGGCCTCGTAAAAAAAATCAGGGTTATGGGCCATCAGCAAATGGGGTCGTTGCTGCGCAGTCAAACTCTGCCAGTTGGGCTTTCCCATAATACGGTCATCAATGCCGCCAAGAACGAAGCCTTTGCCGTGGTGGACGAGCGAAGCGCTTTCGTTCTTGAGCGTCTTGATGCCGATGACCGCGAGATTTTCCATAAGTTCGAGGGGATCGCCGCCGAAGTAATCGTGATTGCCTAAGCAGAACCATGCTCCGAGCGGAGCGTCGGACAATTGCGCCAACGCGTCGAAATAGGGGAGCGCTTCGCTGACATGGCCGCTGACCAAATCGCCGCCGATCACGACCAAATCGGGCTGCATCTGCATCAAAGCGCGGATGATGCCGCTCAGCGTCTGCGGCTTTAGAAAAATCCCGCCATGAATATCCGTGATCAGAAGCACGCGGAGCGGCGCAAGATCTTTCGGCCAACCCAACGGAGTAACCGTCGTTTCTGCAAGGCTGAAGCGCTGCTCCAAAACCCAGCAGTACGGGTTCCATAAACTTCCGAGGAGCGGATAGACAAAGCGAGAAAACAACATATCGGTGTAACGCTCAGCGACCTTGATGACGCCGCGATTGGGATTAATGCGGCGACGTTCTTTGCCGGTCATGCGCCGCGGCGGCGGCAGTACGCGCCGTTTGAGCAGCGTAAGCTGATTGTTGTCGGCTCTCATGGTGGGGGCGCGCATAAATCGAAAATATTGTAGCGCGCGACGGCGATAATTGCATCGATCAAAAACACAACTGTTTGGGAATGGTTTTGGGTGGGATCGAGGCACTCGCTGGGTGCCGATCAGCGCGTGTTATCCTGAATCCAAACGTCCATTTTGATCTCGAGAATATCCAAGGGCAGCGCGCCGTCGCGAAGCAATTCGTCGTGAAATTTGCGGATATCGAATCTCGCTCCGAGGGTTTTTTCGGCTTTCGCTCGAATGGCGCTGATCTTGAGCTGGCCGATTTTGTAACCCAGCGCCTGGGCGGGAACCGCAATGTAACGGTCCACCTCCGAAGCAGCGCCGCTTTCACTGCTTGTCAGCGCCGTTTCCATGAGAAAGCGGATCGCTTGATCGCGTGACCATTGCTTTCGATGCAGACCGACATCGACGACCAATCGCGCGGCGCGAAATAGCTCGGAACTGAGACGACTGAATTGCTGCGCCGGCTGCTGATATAAGCCAAGCTCGAATCCGAGGCTCTCGGCGTAAAGCGCCCAGCCTTCGACAAAAGCAGTGTAGTCCGCGAAACGTTGGAAGCGCGGCAAGTCATCACGTTCCTGTTGCAATGAGATCTGAAAGTGATGACCCGGAACGGCTTCGTGCAGGTAAAGCGGCTCGGAGGCGCGCCGCGGGCTTGCTTCGATGCCGGCAGCGTTGATGTAAAAAATTCCCGGTCGTGAGCCATCCGGCGCGGCCGACCAGTATTGTGACGGCGCTGCTCCTTCGCGGAAGGGCTCGATTGTGCGGATTTCAAACTGACTCTTCGGCATTCGGCCGAAGAGCTGCTCGAGTCTCGATGAGACCATTTCACGAATCGCTTCGTAGGAGCTGATGAGCTCGCTTCGATTGTCTTGGCCGGGAGGCGAATTGCTGGCAAGATAGGCGGCAAATTCACGGAGACTGCCGGAAAATCCCTGCCGCTCACGCAGTTCTT
This sequence comes from Binatia bacterium, assembly GCA_035455905.1. GTDB lineage: Bacteria > Desulfobacterota > Binatia > UBA9968 > UBA9968 > DP-20. The sequence continues at coordinate 4,677 of DATIEH010000091.1, forward strand.
CCATCTCTTTTTTGATGCGGGCGATCTCGCTCAGTCCCAGTTGAAATATTTCTTCGGCGCTCAAATCCGTCGTCGTCTGCGTTTTGATCAGGTGATCATACCAGGTGGCTCCGTTCGGCAACGCGGAAATTCCCACGGTGTCGCGGCATTTGCCGAGATATTCATCCTTCAGAAATCCCAGCAAGCGGCGATAGGCTGGCTTGATGTGCTGCTCGATCGCTTCACCGTATGCGCCGCTGAGCCGGGCACGCTCCGCGGCGCTAAAGTCAGCGGGCATGCGAACAGCCGGCTGGTAAAACAAGCTGGCTTTTGCATCCGTCGCGATCAGGGCTTCAATTTGCGGCAGCGTCCGCTCGATGACTACCTTCGGCTGAACGATGCCCGCCTCGATGCCGCGGCGCATATTCGCGATGGCCGTGTCGATCCAGAGATCGAACAGTTCGATGCGTTTCAAAAAGTTCTCATAGTCCGTCACGGTTCGGAACGGATGAACGCCAGAGCCAGGCCCGAGCAACGGAAATTCGACGGCGAGGCTTGCGAGCTGGCGGACCGGAAGTAGTTGTTGCTCGAAAGCGAGTCCATCAAGCGTCAGGCGCAGGTTTCGGGAAAGCACATCAAGATATAACCGCTCCTGCGCGCTGATCTCATCGCGCTTGATTTCGGCGAGCCGTTCCAACGTTTGCTGCAGGAGCCGGCGATGAGCGCCGATATGCTCTTCGCGGATGGCGATCTCGAGCTGATCGTCATAGCGATGATCGCCGATTTCCGTAGCGAAGGTTGGAAATAGCGCAAGCTCGGCCTCAAAGAAGCTTTCGAAGATTTCGTGAAGCCTACGCGATTCGCTGGAGCGGACCGTTTGATGCCACTGCGGGATGTTCGCGCCGAGCAAAGCGCAACCGGAAAAAAACATGCTCGCAATGAGCAAGGGCAGACAGAGAACACGTCGAATTGTGCGAGGCCGGATCGGAGGTATCATTTTCACCGCGAAGTGTTTCATGAACTTTACGCTCGTCTAAAGAGAATGGAAAACGGCTTCTCCTATCTCAGCGCTCCAAGGGTTTGTCATTCCCGCAAGTTTTTAGCGGGAATCCAGACGGAATTCCGACTGGACCCCCGATTAAAGCATTCGGGGGTGACGGTTTTGAGGCGTTTCTACTTAACCCGGCATTATTTTTGAAGGAGTCCCGAAAAATACGAAGGCTTTATCGTCTTACGTTCGCCCATAGAGAATGAATTAGAGTTTTCGAATAGTAGGGCAGATGATCAAGGCTGGTCAAACACCGCGCGCCGCAAAGCTTGA
>DATIEH010000092.1:0-16759 GCA_035455905.1 Binatia bacterium
AAAAAGACTTCCGAGCGTTCAATGGACCGCTGCGGATGGAATTTTCAACAAGGCGCGGCAGATCAAAACGCCCGGCGAGCTCGCGCTGCTTCGCGGTTTGAGCAAGCTCACCGATCGCGCCATCGGGCATGCGTTGCGCTCTGCCAAAGTCGGCATGAGCGAGATGGAGTTGGCGGGGACATTGCTGAGCGCGCTTTTCGCCGGAGGCGCGGAGAGCTACAAGCTCATGATCATCGCTTCCGGAGAGCGCAGCCAATTTCCCAACGTCGGTCCGAGCGCGCGGCAGTTACGTCGCGGGGATATCATCCGAATGGAAATTTTCGGCCAGAAGAACGGCTATCTTACAGGAGTATGTCGCACCGCGGTGGTTGGCGATGCGACGCCGGAGCAATATAAGATCTGGTCCAACCTGATCCAGTGCAAATATCTCGTCATGGAGTTGATTAAACCCGGCGCAAGCTGCCCGGACATCTACCGCAAATTCTTGCAGAAGTTTGGCGAGCTCGGCTTCGAGCCCATCAGCTTTGTGGCCCACGGTATCGGTTTACACTTGCACGAAGAGCCTTACATGGGGCGATACGGCAATGAGACGGTGGCGGCGGGAATGGTCGGCGCCTTCGAGCCGCTCGTCTATATCCCGGGCAGATTCGGCATGCAGAACAAAGATATGTTCTGTGTGACCGAGCAGGGATGCGAACTGCTTTCCGATGTGACGCCGACGGATGATCTGTTGCGAGTGGGCTAATCAGATGAAGATCACTCAGATCGAAACCATTCCGATTCGTTTGCCGACGCGCCGGGTGCACCAGTGGGCGAGCCTGACGACGCCCATCGGGGTTTACGTCATCATTAAGCTTCACACGGACGAGGGATTGATCGGTCTCGGCGAAGCGCCGGTGTTAAAAGACTGGGGCGGAGATCACGGCAAATACTTCGGCGAGACGCCGCAAACCACGATCCATATCATCAACGATATTTTCGCTCCGGCGCTCACCGGCCAGGACCCATGCAGGTTCGAGGCGCTGCACGCACTGATGGACAAGGCGGTGAAAGGCTATCCTTACTGCAAGGCGGCCATCGATGCGGCGCTCTATGACGTCACCGGTAAAAAATTTGCAGTGCCCGCGTATCAATTGTTGGGCGGGCTGGTACGCGAGCGGGTGCCGATCGCGCACAGTCTCGGGTTGATGGAGATTGACAAAGCGGTGGAGGAGGCGATGCAAGCCAAAGCCGAGGGCGTAAAAACGATCAAGCTGAAAGGCGGCGTCGAGCAGAAGCGCGACATCGAGCTGGTTCGCCGCATCCGGGAAGCGATCGGTCCCGAACTCAATATTTGCGTCGATGCCAACCAAGGCTATACGACGGCGAAGGCGGCCGTGAAAATAACCAAGGCGATGGAAAAATATGATCTGCTTTACATGGAGCAACCGGTTGAAGGCATCGATCAAATGGCCGAGGTGACGCGCCGGGTGGATACGCCGATCATGGCTGACGAGAGCGCCTGGACGCCACAGGATGTAATCGAGATTATCCAGAAAAAAGCTGCCGACATGATTTCCATCTATACGACCAAGCCCGGCGGCCTGTTCAAAGCCAAGAAGGTCGCCGCGGTGGCCGAGGCTGCGGGCTTGAAATGCAATGTCAACGGCTCGGTTGAAACCGGTGTTGGGAACGCAGCAAATCTCCATTTAGCTGCCTCGACCGGAATCGTTACCTACGGCTGCGTGGTGCCGGTTTCAACACCGAAGGATAAGGGTAAAGGCGGCATCGCGGGGATCTATTATCAAGACGATATCGTTGCGGAGCCGTTCGAGTATTCCGACGGCGATATTATCGTATCGCCTAAACCGGGCCTGGGAATCGAGATTGACGAAGACAAGTTGAAGCACTACCGAATCGCGTGAGACGCACGTGCGCGGCATGCTGCGCGCCTACACTGACCCGTAACCGCCTCGCTCTGGCCACCCAAGAAATAATTTTATGAGGATGCATAAAATTGCGGTTTTGGGCGCCGGCAATGGCGGGTGTGCCGCTGCCGCGGATCTTACCTTGCGCGGGTTCGAAGTGCGGCTATTCGCACGCTCCGAAGCGGCAATTGCCAAACTGGCCAAGGTTGGTGCCATCGAACTGATCGAAGGTGGCACGAGTAGAAAAGCCGCGCCGTTTTTCATGAGCCCGCATTTGCCGCCAGTGGTGCAAGGCGTCGATTTGATCGTCATCGCGACGCCGGCGGTCGGACATGAGTACCTGGCGCGGGGCTTGGCTAATTATCTGGTCGATGGTCAATGCATTCTGCTCAATCCCGGCCATACCGGCGGGGCGCTCCATTTCGCGAATCTACTACGCGCACTCGGCTGCCAAGCCGACGTGCGCCTCTGTGAAACTGTGACACTGACCTACATTTGCCGTATGCCTGGACCCGCGCGCGTTGAAGTTTATCGCCGCACAACCAATCTCCGCTGCGCCGCTTTTCCCGGGAAACATACCGCCGAGTTGGTGAATAAAATTCAGCAGGTGTTCCCGAACATCATCCCTGCGGCGAATGTATTGGAAACGGGGTTTTCCAACATCAATGCAATCATGCATCCTGCAGGCATGGTCGGCAATGCCGGCTGGATCGAGAAAACTGGCGGAGACTTTCTTTATTATCGCGAGGGCATCACACCTGCGATCGGTGCATGGATCGATGCCGTAGACGCCGAGCGCTTGAAGATCGTCGAAGCGCTCGGTATCGAGCCGCTTCGATTTGTCGATATTTTTCATCAGGCAGGATTGACGACGGATGCCGGGCGTGACTCCGGTTCGGCGTACCAGGCGATTCGCGAGAGCGAGCCGAACCAGACGATCAAAGCGCCGGCGTCGCTCGATCACCGCTACATCAAAGAGGACGTCGGCTACGGCCTGGTGCCGATGGCGGAGATCGGCAAACTGCTCGGTGTGCGCACGCCGGTCATGGATGCGCTGATCACGCTGGCTTCGACGGCGCTGGGTTTAGATTTTCGGACCGAAGGTTTGACTCTCGAGAAAATGGGGCTTGCGAAGATTCGGTCCGATGACTTGCAAGACATTCTCGTGAATGGCTTCTAGTGCGAGTCGAGCCCCGCAGCATTTCATTCTGAGGAGCCCTGCGACGAAGAATCTGTTCTGCTATCCAAATATGGTACGGAAAACAGATCCTTCGCCCGCGGCTCAGGATGACACAATGAACTAAAGTGCTGCTAGCAAATTTGTCCAAAGTGTCATGCAGAAGCAGGAGAAATCAGATGCGTTTAGGTCTTTGCTTTGACGGTTTTTATTCGATTCGGGAAATGATCGAGCTCGCTCGATTGGCCGACGAAATCGGCATGGAGTCGATCTGGATGTCGGATCATCTCTGCTTTCGCGATTCGCTGACGACCTCCATGGCACTGCTCGCATCGACGCGCAAAATTAAAGTTGCGCCGGCGCCCATGAGCCCATATTCCCGCTCAGTGATTATTTCGGCGATGTCGGTGGCTACGCTCGATGAATTTGCTCCCGGCCGCGTGATTGCGAGCCCAGGCACGGGCAATGCTGCGGCGTTGAAGGAAGCCGGCATTGAATCGCCGCATCCGCTCCAGACCATGCGCGAATACGTCGAAGTTCTACGCCGCCTGCTCAAAGGAGACACGGTGCAACATCAGGGCAAAATGATTCAGATCAACGGCGCGAAGATGGGGTTTGTGCCGGCCGTGACGATTCCCATGTATATCACTGCGGTGCGCTCGCGCATGCTCCAGTTGGGTGGAGAGATCGGTGATGGGGTGTTGCTGTCTGCCGGTTGCGCCCCGGCGTACATTCAAAAATGCGTCGGCGATATCGGCCGAGGAGCCGAAAAGGCCGGCAAAAAATTAAAAGATGTCGATGTCGCCGGGTTTGTCACCGCGTCAGTGGCTGACGATCCGCGCGAAGCGATCGAAGCCAATAAAATGTTTCTCGCTTATATCTTTCGCAATACGCACCACGCGGAAAATATACGCCTTGGCGGCGGCAAGGTGGATCAAGAAGCTCTGGCGGCGGCGGTGGCCAAGCGCGATTGGAAGGCGGCGAAGAGATTCATCAGTGACGAAGTCGTTTTCGCTCACTCGGTGGCCGGTACGCCCGCCGAGTGCCGGCGACAACTCGAGCGCTTTACGACTGGCGGCTTGAATCTGCCCGTGGTCTTGCCGATGGGAACGCAGGAAGCGCGCAAACAGGTGGTGCGCATGGTTCGACAGGTGGCGGCCTGAAAGGTCTTGTCTCGAACCTGATTTTTCTTTAAACAGAGCCAATTTGTAATCGTTTCATCAGGGAGGCTGATTATGGCGACAGCGAAGTGGCGATGGCTGGTGCTTTTTGCGCTGGTCACTTGTATGCCGGCTCAGAGTTGGGCGCAGGGGGCCAGCGTCGACGCAGCCAGGAAAGAAGGCAAAGCGGTCATTTATGGCACCGTTGTGCCGCAGGTGATGGGACAAATCCAAAATGGATTCGAAACCAAATACGGCATCAAGACCGAGTATTGGCGCGCCGACGCGACCAAGGTGATCGATCGCGTTTTGACCGAATGGCGCTCGGGAAAACCCGGCTTCGACATCGTGATCGGTGCGCGCGGGCCTCTCGCTCTGGGCAAGGAGGAGCGGGTGTACGCGAAATATAGTCCGGCCGCGGCGGCGAATTTTCCCGCGAAATTCAAAGACAAGGACGGACAGCTGATTGCCTGGCGCATCACGCCGGTGGGAATTCTTTACAACACCGAATTGGTCAAGGCCACTGAGGCGCCCAAATCCCTCGATGAGCTGCTCGATCCAAAGTGGCAAGGAAAAATCAGCATGCCGGACCCGTCGCGACATGCGAGCACGGCGCAGTATTTATGGAATCTGCAACAAGTGAAAGGCGACAAATGGATGGACTTTGCCAAGGGCTTGGCCAAGCAAAAGCCGATGCTGGTGGAGTCCTATTCCACCGTGCCGAATGCGATCGTGCGCGGCGAAGCTCATCTCGGCATCAGTTACATTCAATACACGGGACAAACCAAAGGGCCCATCGGCTTTGCATCCATCGAGCACGTGTTCGCCGATCCTAGCGATGCGGCGCTGAGCGCCAAGGCAATGAACCTGAACGCCGCAAAGCTCTTTATCGAATATTTATGCTCCGCCGAGGGCCAGAAGAAGGTTGCCGAGACCGGCGAATTTGTACTCTCCCCCGGCGTTTACCCGGCGCTCAAAGGCGCCGACAAAATCATGGCGAATCTCTATATGATGGAAGATCCCAGCGCCGAGACGCTGGCCAAGATCCAAGGGGAATTTCGCCAGATGTTTCTCGCCAAGTGATGATGCGGTTCAGAATACGTTATTGACTTAAATAGGGCAGGTCGCTAATTGTGATGCTGTTTCGAGATCTAAGGAGGTAATTGTGAATAGATACATCAACCGATGGTTGGTCCTGGTGGCCGTGGTTGTTGTCGGTGCCATGACGTTTCCCAAGGAGATATTCGCCCAAGCGGGCAATCCTGATGCAGCCAAAAAAGAAGCGAAAGTCGTTGTCTATGGCTCAGTGCCGCCCCAATCGATGGAAGGCCTGCACCAAGCCTTCAAAAAGAAATACGGCGTCGAGGTCGAGTACTGGCGCGGTTCGTCCACGCAGGTCTCCGAACGCGCTTTGACGGAATGGCGTGCCGGCAAGCCCGCTTTCGATATCGCCGAAGGAAATCGCGGTGTGCAACTGATCATGAAAGACGAAGGACTGTTTCAGAAGTTCATTCCGCCAGCATCGCAAAAGTTTCCCGATCGCTTCAAAGAGAAGGATGGGCTGATCACTCCCTGGCGCGTGCTACCGATCAGCATGCTCTACAATACGGAAATGGTAAAAAGCGGTGAGTTGCCGAAGACATTCGACGATTTGCTCAATCCAAAATGGACGGGAAAAATTTCCATTCCGGATCCAACCCGCCATACAACGACGGCGCAGTTTTTGTGGAATCTGCGGAAATTCAAAGGTGACAAGTGGCTCGATTACGTGAAAGCCTTGGCCAAGCAGAAGCCGGTGCTGGTGGAGTCTTTGGCGCCGGTCACGACGACGATCATCAAGGGCGAGGCGCTGGTGGGCATCACCTACATCAAGTATATCAAGCAGTACAAGGGACCGGTGGATTACATCCCAATGGATCAGTACCTGACCGATCCGAATTATCTGAGCCTCAGCGCCAAGGCTATGCATCCCAATGCAGCGAAGCTTTATATCGATTTTGCCTGCTCCGCTGAAGGGCAGAAGGAAATCGCCGAAGATGGCGAGTTCGTTTTGGCTCCCGGGGTATATCCGCCGATCAAAGATGCGGACAAAGTCGCTCCGAAGATGGTTTTTATGGATAACCCCTCCGAGGAAGAATTCAAAAAACTGATGAGCGGAACATTTCGCGATATCTTCTTCGCCAAATAGGCCGGTTGATTCTGCGTGGTTGACCGCCGAAGAGGGCTCGCCACACGTGGCCGGCCCTCTTTTTTTATAGCCGAGCCAAATGTTTGATGATGAGAAAGGATAGCATCCGGCGTTGCTAAGCCGCCTGGCAAATTCGTTTCGGCGCGAGCCGCAGCTGGGGCTGGTGATTTCGATCGCCCTGATTATCGGGTTTCTCAGCTTGTCGCCCACGCTGATGCTCTTCTACGGCAGCTTTCGCAGTAAGCCGCTCGGCGTGCCGAGCGCGGGATTCACTCTCGCTCACTACGTGTACGCTTACACCGATCCCGCCACTTATGAGCTGCTGCTGAATTCATTCATCTTTGCCGCCGGCTCATCGATTGTCGCAACGATTCTGGCGACGGTGCTGGCCTGGATCGCGATCCGCACCAATGCGCCGTTTAGAAGAGTTTTTGAGCTGACCGCGATTGTGCCCAATATTTTTCCGCCGGTGATGCTCGCGGTCTCCTGGACGGTGCTGTTGAGCCCGCGCACCGGGCTCATCAACCGGGCTTTGATGCAGCTATTAAGCCTGGAAAACGCGCCGCTCAATGTTTATTCGCTCTGGGGAATGATCTTTGTCGAAGCGCTGATCACGACGCCGCTGGCTTTTTTGCTGGTATCGGCATCGCTCTACTCGATGGATCCATCGCTCGAGGAATCCGCTCGGGTGGCGGGCTCGAATAATCTGCAGATCGCTTGGCGCATTACCCTGCCAATTATTCGACCCGCGCTTTTGGGCGCTGTGATGCTCAATTTCGTCCGCGCCATCGAGAGCTTCGATACCCCGGCAATTATTGCTCTGCCCGCAAGGATCGAGGTGTTTACCACGAAAATTTACCGCGAAGCGGTGGGAGCTTTCCCACCGAATCAAAATCTTGCCGCAGCTTACGGGGTGTCGCTGCTGCTGGTGACGATGGTGTTCGTTTATCTTTATCGCTTGTTGACGCAACGGAGTGAACGCTACGTTACGGTGACCGGGCGTGGTTATCGGCCGACGCTTGTCGACCTGGGAAAATGGCGCTACCCGGCAGCGGGCCTCGCTATATTGATTCTCGTACTGATTGTCGCGCTGCCATTCTTGGTGCTCATCTATGTGTCATTTGTCTCTTACATTCATGTCCCCGGGCCGAAAACCTGGGAGCTGTTGACCCTCGACAACTACCGCACCAATTTGACCGACGGACGCACCTACCGCGCGCTGAAAAATAGCATTTTCCTGGCTACTGGCGGCGCGACATTGTGCATGCTGCTGGCGGCGCTTACCGCATGGGTGACGACGAAAACCAGAGTGGCTGGGCGCGGCGTCATCGAAGGGCTCACGTTTATTCCATGGGCATTCCCTGGGACGGCGCTGGCCATCGGCCTGCTCTGGACTTACGTCTACGTTCCTTTGCCGATCTATGGAACGCTCTGGATCTTGTTGATCGGCTACATCACTCGATTTCTGCCCTACGGTCTGCGCTCGATGACCAGCACCATCGTGCAGTTGCATGATGATCTGCCCCAGGCGTCCATGGTATGCGGGGCGAGTTTCCTGACGACTTTCCGTCGCATCATGCTGCCTTTGCTGCGGCCCGGTTTTGTTGCGGGCTGGATCATTTTGGCGACGATTTTTTTGCGCGAGTTCAGCACGTCGATTTTTCTTTATTCGCCGGGTTCCGAACCGCTCGGACCGCTGCTTTATCATTTTTACGTCGACGGCAACCTCGGACCGATGTGCTCGTTGGCCTTGATCGTCAGCGTGGTTTGTATCACGCTGATCGTGATTGCGCGCAGGCTCGGCGGAGGCACTGAAATCGAGGGACATTGATCAAGGTGAGCCGTGCAGTTTTAGGCGAGAACCCCATGGATGCTGGAACGGCAAAAAAGTTAATCGAAAAAAATCTTTCTTACGACGAGGTCAAGCGGCTGACGGTCAAGTTGGTGCAATACCCGAGCCCGCAAACCGAGTTGCTCGAGAGTGAGCCTCAGGTGCTGGCGCTGATTCGAAATGTTATCAAGCCCGAGCTGGAGCAATCGGGTTTGAAGCCCTTCGTCGATAAACAGGGAAATCTGATTTTGCACATCAAAGGGCGACAGAACTCCGATCGCTTGATACTCGTTGGCTATGGGATGTGCGCGGCGCCGAGCACGATGCAAAATCCTTATTCCGGGGAGATCGTCGACGGCGCGCCGTACAAACTGGACGGTGAGTGCGTGTGGGGCCGCGGCGCCTGCGAACAAAAGGGCAGCCTGGCGGCGATGGTCGCCGCGATGAAATTTATCGGTGCCAGTAAAGTGGAACTGCCCAGCGATCTCTATTTCGTCGTCAGTACGGCGGGCGAAACCGGCCGCCATAATTCTCTCGCTTACGTCCTGGACCATGGCAGTGTTCAGGCGGACTGGTGCATCATCGATGGACCGCCGGAAATTCAACTTGGCAACAAGGGGCGGGTGGACGTGCTCGTCATCGTGCGCGGCAAGCAGGCGCATAGCAGCCGTCCGTGGGAAGGCGTCAACGCCATTGAGGGCGCCATGAAAGTTTTGGCAAAATTACAACGGCTGATGCCCTATCCCGAAGAGAAATCTCATCCCGAGCTGGGCAAAGTAAGCTTGACCCCCAATGCCATCGAGAGCTTTCCCAAGGCGACGCACACGATTCAAAGCGAATGCCGTATCATGTTCGACCGCCGTTTGTTGCCCGGCGATGATCCGGCGAACGCGATTCAGCAAATGAAAAATGCCATCGGCAAAATCGAACCGTTCGAAATCGCTGTCGAGGCGCGCGATTTCATGTATCCCAGCGAAGTCAAAAAAGACGCCGAAGTCGTGCAGGCTCTAGAGCACGGCATTCGCTCGATGCTCGGCTACGAGCCGAAATTCAGTTTTTCAACTGCAGCAAACGATACCGGGCTATTTAATTTTCGCGGTATTCAGGCGATCAACTACGGCGCGCGCCACATCCGCTTCCAGCACACCGATCACGATTTGGTGCCGGTCAACAGCGTCTTTGATGCGGCGAAGGTGTTTGCGTTTGTTGGGATTCACCGCTAATGCGGTGTTCAAATCGTTCGAGATGTTCAAACCGCTCAAACCGTCTCTGCGAAGGTCTTGAACAACTTGAACTTTTTGAACGGAGGCCGGGTTTCGGCCGATTGAACGATTACTTGTCTTCCTGCTTTCTCAGCATCCGCAGATAGTATTCCCAAAGATTGATCATCGCGTCGGGCCGGTAAATACGTTTTCGCTTGAGCAAAGCTTCAGCGTCGGTGGCCCAGGAAAAAGCGCCCATGGAAGCCGCGGCGACCTGGGTTTTCGCGCTGTGTTCGAGCAGCACTCCCCGAATGCACGCCTCTTCGATGGAAGTGCCCGCGACGACGATCCCATGGTTCCGTAGCAGGACGATTTTATGTTCGCCTAAGAGTTTGGTCACTGCAATGCCCTGTTCCGCTGTGACGATCAGATCGGAGGACTCCTCGAACTTATTCAGCGCCGGCGGATAAAACGCGCAGCTCAGATTCGTAATTGGTAATAAACGATGTTCCGATGACGCAATGATCGTCGAATAGGTCGGGTGGGTATGAATCACACAGCGGATTTCAGGGTGGGTACGGTAAACTTCGCTGTGGATGGGAAACTCGTTGTGCCGTTTGCGTTTGCCCGCCAGCGTATTCCCTTCGAAGTCGATCAGCACTAGATCGTCCTCCGTGACTTCCTCAAGACCGATCCCGGAGCCTTTGATCCAATATTGTCCGGGCGTGTCCGTCAGCGCCGAGACGTGACCATAGATCATATCGTTGTGTCCCTGCATGGCGAGGATTCGACAGGCGAGGGCGAGCTTCTCTTGCAGGTTCATTCATCTCCTCCTAACAGCGCGCGCAAACAAGTCTTTGTGAAATTCAAAGCAGAGTATCCAAGCGGCGGAAGAAGTGTCAAATGCAGGTTGCGATTGAATTAAAGGAGGATTCTCTCACGGCGCTAATTGAGCCATCGGAGAGAGATTAGAAGTGAAAAATTTACACCGTGTCATTCCGAGGGAACCGAGAAATCTTTCTCAATAACGATTTATAGCGCAACGACGAATTTGCAAGAGGCGAGATTGAATGCTCAAGGGTACAAATCGGTGACCCGGGAACGGCGGCAGGCCCGCGCCTGCCGCCGTCATGAATGAAGCTAGCGGGAAGATTACCGGTGCGCCCAGTAGGGACGATCGTCGCGGTAGTATCTGCCGAAGACGCGACTCGGGTGCTCGAGAATTTCACGTTTCACTGACGGGTGTCGCTTCAAAAACTTCTCCAAATCGTCGTGCTTGTCCAAATATCTCTTGCTGCTGACCAGATTGGGATTGGCGCGCAGTTCGGTAGACACCTTGGGATGATCCTGCAAAAAATCATGGAACTGGCGGACTTCGTCTCGCAAGCCGCTCCAAGCCGCTCCCGGAGTGCCCAGGACCGACAAGACAAGTGTGAGAATCATTGCTGCTGACGAACCGTACCAAAAGGTCTTTTTTGTTTTCATCGGCTTGTCTCCTTCCGCTCGTTTAGACGTCGGCACACGAATTTTGTTTAAGCCGCCCGGTCTACCGCCGGACGGCTCTAAAACATGCGACCTATTATAGGCTATCGGATGAACAGATGTGCGCCGTGCGTCAGACGGGCATCGAGGAGCTTTGGAGTTGTGCTCTTGGCTTTGAGAACAGCGGAGTAGGGGGATGGACCAAATTGACGGAGCCAGTTTACCAGCGGGCTCGACGGATCGCGCGCAACGAAAAATTCCAACCTGTGGGGGCCAATGCTGAAACACAGTCCCTCAGCGTCGAGCTCCGACGAGGTGACTGCGGTGGGTCTTTTCGCCAGCAGGGAACTATACCAGTTTTCGATCGACTCAAGCTCGCCGGCTGCAAAGGTGACCTTTTCGATGCCGGTAACCTGATTCGGATGTTCAAAGTCTTGCGGAACACGCTCACTTCTCGGCGTCAGATCCTCGATCAAAAATGGCGCGACGCCTCGCTGGCTGCCGGTCACAAGCGAGAGCAACCATTTCAGCTCATAACCGTCCGGCCGCTTTCGCGCCCACGGCACCGGGTCGTTGATTGGGACGCCAGCATCGCGCAATTTCTGGGTATCGCCGCGCAGATCGTCGGTCTGCAAACAAAAATCGACGAACCGTTCGCCTTTGCTGAGAGGTTTCCACCAGCGGTGATCCGGCGCTTCCCGGTAGAAGGCGATAATTTCGAGATAGGAGCCGTCTTCAAACGCGATGAGCGCATTATGACTGCCGACGGGGTGCTGTCCACCGGCGACGACGTTGAACCCGAGCTCCCGATAGTCCCGAGTCGCTTGTTCGAGGTCTTTGACGACGATGACCAGGTGATCAATTCCCTGAATCATAAAAGAGTGATCCCGTCCGTGCTTAGCTCGAGCCGATCAGCGAAGTTTAAGCTCTTGTTGAACGTCGCGAAGAAAGCTCAAATCAGTTATCTGCGCCGGCTGAATCTCTTTTTGAACTTTGCTGGTTGCCTTTGCCTGAATGATCGCGGCCTGCATGGCAGCGTCCGTCGCGCTGCCGTCGCGGCTCATGGTCTTGACGATCAGGTCGTAGCTTTTCTCTGCCTGCTTGCGATCTAATTTCCAAAATCGCTGTGCGAACGTGGTGACTTGGTCAGGCTGTTGGCGAATAAAGACCAACGATTTGACGATTGCGCGAACCATTTTCTTGACCTGGTCTGGACGCTCCTTAATGCGTTTTTCGCTGGTTCCTAAAACGCCGAGAAGACTGTCCTCCATAAAATCGCCGCTGAATACCAAGAGACGAAATCCCTGTGCTTCCGCTTTGAGATCATTGGGCGGTGTTACGATAGCGCCGGCAACGGTTCCGCTTTGCATGGCGGCCATGCGCTGGGGCTGATCGCCCAAACCGACTGTGGTGATATCGCGATCGGGGTTGAGCCCGTAATGTTTGACAATCTCTCGGGCGGTAAAATCGGTGGTTGTTCCAGGTGTCGAGATCGCGATGGCTTTGCCCTTAAGGTCCGCCACGGTTTTTATTTCCGGACGCACAATCAACGACAGCGAGGGTTTCACGCCGATCGCAGCAAGCATTTTGATGGGCATTCCGAGCACGGGAGAGCGCACCGTGGCGTCGGCGGAAGTCGTGTAGCCGAGCTCACCAGCGAGCAAAGCGGCGACGACCACGTTGCCGGTGACACGGACGAGTTGCACATCGAGCCCCTCCTCACGGAATTGCCCGAACTCGCGGCCGACGAACGCGGGAAAATGACTCATCGCCGTGGCCGGGTAGCCGAGCGTGACGCGCTCGAGCTGCGCCTGCGCGGGGCTCGGCAGGAACCAGAGGGCAATGGAAAACAGGACGAATGCGATTCGTGAAGTGTTTGCTCTGAGATGGCTCATCGAACCTCCCTCGGGCCCTTGCTGTATCCGTTCTATTCAAAACCGGGAACGACTTCCTCAAGAAACCGTTTAAGTTGTCCGGTCTGATCCCAGGACGTCATACGCAAGGTGATGTGCTCGATACCAGCATCGAAGTAGGCTTTGAGCTCGTCGATGCACTGCTTGGGCGTGCCCGCCGTGGTGAAGCCCTCGACGAATTTCATGCTGAAATTTGACGTGTAGTATTTATCGAGAAACGCTTTGCTCTCGTCGAGCGCGTTCTGACGGCTCTCTTTGATATTTATGTTATGGTAAAGCGCGCTGCCGAGCTTCGAGGGATCGCGTCCCTCTTCCTTCGCCATGGCCAAGATGCGCGACCACTGCGATTTAAATTCTTCGGGCGTGACTTTATTGGTCATCCAGCCATCGGCGAATTTGGCGACTCGCCGCAACCCTCTTTCTACCGCGGGGGAGGGTGCGCTTGCGCCGTCCTTCCAGGTCAGGCCCGTAGGATTGCTGGCGATCCAGATCGGTAATGGATTTTGTACGGGGCGCGGCTGAATCGTCACGCCTTCGAATTGATAGTACTTGCCATGATATGAAGCGTTTTCCTCGTGAAACAGCTTTTTTAGAATTGTGATTCCTTCTTCGAGGCGGCCGACGCGCTCGGTGTCTTTGATGCCCATTACTTTGTGCTCGAGGGCTTGCGCTGGGCTCTGTTCGTTCGGTCCGCCGAGACAAACCGCGAGCCACGATCTTCCGCCGGAGATGACATCCAGGCTTGCCCATTGCTGCGCAAGCAGCGCGGGATGCCGATGCGGAAATGTCGCCATACACCCAACGGCGAGCTTCACTTTTTTTGTGATCGCAGCAAGCGCAGAAAGCAATGTAATGGATTCCAAGCGCGGCTTGGCGAGCAAGCTGTCGCCGACCCACACGGCGCTGAAAGCGCCGGAGTCCTCGCCCCGTTTGGCCATGTCGAAAAGTTCGGGAACGGTCACCGCGCCGATGATGACGCCGCGATTTGCTAACGTAAGCCCAAATGAAACCATAAGCCGCCTTTCACGTTTTACGTTTTCTCAGAAAACCCTATAACACAGGGTAGTAAGCGCGTGAAAGCTACAGAGTAATTCATGTACGACTCGGTACGACACCGCGCATGAAAATAAGCCGCAGTGGGTCGCGACCAACGCTGAGAAATCCCCCAATAGCCCCCTTTTGCAAAGGGGGCGGGCCTGTAGGACCGGGGGATTTTGCCGCTGATCGGATTTTCATAAGAGACGTAGAACCGTGCGGGTAAATTGTCATTCCGAGCGCAGAATGTAATCTTTCCCTCATTTCGAAAATCAAATTAGGCAAGTAAGTTCTTCGAACGTAATTGGACAAGGTCGGACGGCCGTGTCATTGTCGAAAAAAAAATAGAGTAAGAACAATTTTGGAGTATTGGGGTGAATGATGAGAGCGAGTTTCAGAGATTACATCAACATTTTGCGAAAAAACGATGAACTGCTGGAGATCGCCAAGCCCGTTGACCTGCGCAACGTTGCTGCGCTGGTGAGTCAATCCGAGAAGGCGCTGTTGTTCAAGAACGTCGCCGGGTACGCGATGCCCGTCGTTTCTGGACTACTCCAATCACGGAATCGAATCGCGCTCGGGATGGGAGTTGCGTACGATCACATCGCCGACAAGCTGGGCAAAGCGATGGGAAAACCGATCAAACCGAAGCGCGTTGGAAATCCGCCCGTGAAGGAAGTTGTGTTGACCGGAAGGAAAGTGAATCTCTACGATTTGCCGGTGCCGGTGTTCTCGGTGATGGATGGAGGGCCGATGATCACAGCCGGGGTGGTCATCGCTGACGACGACGAATTCGGAATAAACGCGGGTATTTATCGCTTGATGCTCAAGGAAAGGAATATCACCGGAATCGACATCGTCACGCCCAACAACATGCGCAAATTCGCGGAGCGCGCGCTCGCCAGAAGGAAACCACTGCCGATCTCCATTTCCATCGGCACACATCCCTACGAGCTGGTCGCGTCGACGTTCAAAGCGAATCTCGGCGTAAACGAGCTCACCTTCGCCGGCGGACTGCGCAACGAGCCGCTTCGGCTGGCGGACGGCGAGACCGTTTCGGTGCCTTGCATTGCCGATGCTGAAATCGTTTTGGAAGGAGAGATTCTCCCAGAAGGCTGGGTACATCCCGAAGGCCCGTTCTGCGAATTTAACCGACTGATGGGCGGCATTCATATGAATCCACGGGTACGCATCAAATCGATCATGCACCGCAAGGATGCAATGTACTATGCGCTGCAAATGCCCTGGGAGAATATTTGGATGAGCGCGCCGATTTATGAAGCTGCTGCGCGAAAGGTGCTGTTCGAAGCCGGCGTGCAGACCGTCGCGGTCAATGTTACTCCGGGCGGCTGTTGCCACTGGCACATCGTGGCGTCGATCAAAAAGGCGCCGGGGGACGGCAAAAACGCGATTATGGCACTGCTTTCCATCGCCGATATCAAACATGTGACGATCGTTGACGATGACATCGATGTTTTCGATTCGGTGGACGTCGAATGGGCGGTGGCAACGCGCGTTCAAGCGGATCGCGACGTTGTGATCATCTCGAATGCGCGTTCCAAGCCTCTCGATCCCTCGCTGCCGCTACCGGTGCACGGAAAAGTTCCGACGACGGCCAAGATGGGCATCGATGCAACGATTCCGGAAAATATTCCAGCCGAGCGTTACAAGCGCATCGTTTACTTCAATCAGGGCAAAGTGGATCTGAAAAATTATTTGGGCGCGGCAGAAAATGGCAAGGCGCCGGCTGCTGCTATGAAACGTGACGACAATGTTGATGACTTGATAAACAAAATCACCGCCACGCTCGAAAAAAACCATTGCTTCTTTGCCGATCTATTGGAGAAATTTCCCAAGGCAGATTACAAAGCCATCGGTAACGCCATTGCGAGATTGTACGAGGAAGGAAAAATAACTCAGGATAACGAAGGAAAGTTTCAACTGAAGACACCGGAAATCTCACCGGCAGCGTGACGGAATATCTCAAGTAAAACTTGAATGATCATTCCGGCAAGCTTTAAGCTGAAATCCACTGATAGCAAGCTGCACCACAGCACAATTCGGCGGTTTCTCCACCGGAACACCCGACAACTAAACCTTCATTCCGAACGAGTGGCGAAGCGAGCGCGACCCGGAATCCAAGATTTATTCTCATCTTCGGGTGAAAGGGCGTCTCAGGATAAAATCTCCCGTCGCATCGTTTTCATTCGGATAACTTCTCGGCTTATTTTCGGCCCCTCTTTGAAAAGAGGGGCAGGGGAGATTTATCGGACTCAAATCAACTCAGAACGCGCTTGGCTGAAGAAAAATATCGCCGCTCTGACCGCTGGCGATGCGCAAGATCCTTTGCCGCTCCGGCATGATCACCACTGCGGCTTCTGAAGTTCCACCACCGCAAATTCCGCCGGTCGCGGTCGCAACCACACTGTGTTCCCCGAGAGCGACGAACAGTTCGACCTTTTCCGCAGGTCTGAGATCGGCAACCGGGACGGCATCGACAAAGACGCGGATCGTACATGCCGATCCCATGAAGCCGCTGTCGCGCTTGACGACGAGACTCCCTGAATTCGAAGTTTGACTTAAGAATTGCCGAGCCAGGATTCGGGAGTCCGGCACCGCTACGGTTTGATTAAGCGTCAGGGGCGTCGTCGCACAGGCAGTAAGTAACGGTAAAAAAACAAACACGGCTAAGCGCATAGTTCCTCCGTAAATAATCGGCGGGAAGTATATTGCTAGTCGCGCCAGCAGTGCAACTCTCGAGCTATTTTGATAACTGTCCGAGCCGGCTTGGTTGCAAGCGCTCTTCTTCTGAATTGAACGCTTCATTTGTTGCGCGGGAATCCGGTCGATTCCCTGGTTGGGTT
>DATIEH010000093.1:0-2563 GCA_035455905.1 Binatia bacterium
ATTTGTTTCGGATTTCGAATTTCGTGCTTCGAATTTTCCCTAGTCCGTGCTCTTCCCCCGGATCAGTGCTTCGGGATGACGTTCGAGATAATCCGTCAGAACGCGGAGCGAGCGTGCCGTGCGGGCAATCTCCTGTAATGCATCGCGCAAATCCTGTTGGGCTGGAGCATCTTTCCCCACGAGAGTCGCGTCCGTGCTCTTGAGCAGGCCGTCGGCCGATGAAATCGTGCCGCGCAGTTCCCCGACGATCATCTTCAGCTCGGGTGTTACATCCGCATCGATGCGATTTACAGCCTTACTTGCGTCCTGCAGCGTTTGGTTGAGCGTGACGAGCACTTTCGTGACGTCGGTACCGATCGCTTCGTAGGGTAGCTTGTCGAGCTTAGCCACGATTCCGGTGATCTTGGTCTCCAGATCCTGCACCGTGCTTGGAACGACCGGAATCTCTACGGGATCACGGCTCCAGTCGATCTTCACTTTCGCGGCATCGGGATAGAAATCAAGGGCGATAAAGAGTTGTCCAGTGACCAGATTGCCGCTCCTGAGCTGCGCGCGCAGCCCACGTTGGTCGACCAGACGCTGCATGAGTGCATGGCGTTCTTGAATACTTCGGACCATCGCTCGGCCTGCTGCCGCTTGATTTTGATTCAGGTGCGCAACGAGACGCTCAGGATACGACACGATCTCCACCCGGCCCCGAACTCTCATGGTCTTTGGATCGAGATCGAGCCCCACATCTGTGACCTCGCCGCCGGGCAGTCCCAAGAGAGTAACTGGCGCGCCAACGGACAAGCCGCGTAAAGATTCGTTGAAATAGAGTACATAATGGGCCGCGATCGTGTCCGGTTGCTTGAGCGCCGCGGTTTGATCGGAATAGAGCTTAAAGACAGTGTTCGCGGCTACGGGCTCAATCCTCGAGGAGCCAACGCTTGGCGTATCGAAGGCGAGTCCGCCCGCCAGGACTGCAACCAGAGATTGCGTGCGCACCTCCACTCCGCCTGCGCCAACCGAAATATCGAGGCCGCTCGCATTCCAGAAGCGAGTCTGCGAGTTTACGTATTTATCGTAGGGCGCATTGACGAACACTTTGATATCGACACCTTTGCCGTCCGGCGCAAGGTTGTACGCAATCACTTGACCAGCCAGTAAACGACGATAGTAAATCGGCGAGCCGATCCCCACCGATCCGAGGCTGTCTGCCTTGAGCGTAAACTGACGTCCCGCCTGATCGCTGGTGATAGCTGGCGGTATGTCGAGCCCGACAAATTTGCGCTGAGCCTTACTCGATTTTCCGACCTCGAATCCGATGTAATTGCCCGCGAGCAGAGTACCCAAACCCGACACCCCGCTGAGCGTTACTCGCGGCTCGACGACCCAGAACTTTGCGTCTTCGACAATGAGACCGGCGGCGCTTTTATCGATTTTTGCGGTGAGCTCAACGCTTCTGTAGTCGGAGGCGAGCTGGACTTTCGTGACCTGGCCGATGTTTACATCTTTGTATTTGACAAAAGTCTTTCCCGCCTCGACTCCTTGGGCGGATTTGAAAATGATCGTGATGGTTGGCCCCTCGCTCATGATCCGCTGGATGGCGATCCCGAGCGCCACCACTGCAGCGAATAGCGGAACAATCCAGACGATGGAGATGCGCCTTTGCTTCCTGGGCACCAGAGTCGCTTGGGGAAAATTGTTGGTGTCAGTTGGTTCAGCCATGCGCGTATATCTCGTTGGTGTTGGAGTACCAGATGAGCCGTTGGTCAAAAGATTCAGCGGCGATCATCGTCAACACAACTACTGCTGCAAAGAAAAGAACCCCGGGACCCGGCTCCACGGACATCAACGGCGAAAGCTGAACTAAGGCAACCGTAAAGGTGTCGACAAACACATCGAGCATCGACCATCGGCCGACAAATTCGACGATCCGATAGAGCCGCGTTCGCTCACGATTGCTGCCGGGTGATTTCCGCTGCACGGTGATCAGCAGATAAGCGAGCGCAACGAGTTTACCGAGTGGAACCATGACACTGGCGATCAGCACGATCAGCGCGAGCGGCCACGATCCAGACGTGTAGAGAAATACCACGCCGCCGATGATCGTGTCGCTATCGGTGGAGCCAAGCGTGGTCGTATTGAGGACGGGCAGAGCGTTGGCCGGGATGTAGCAAATGGCTGCGGCGATGACGAGCGCCCAAGTGTATTGAATCGAATGGTGGCGCCGCCAGGACAGTTCCCCGCCGCAGCGCGGGCAATAGCCAGGCTCGGCGGCGTCTGCAGGCCTTGATACCAAGTGGCACATCTCGCAGGAAAGAAGTCCTGCCTCTGCAGCGGTAACTGGAATGGCACTCATAGTAAATTCAAAATCCGAAATCCGAAGCACGAAATCCGAAACAAACCAGGAACAAATACAAACGGATCAATCAAAACAAATCGAAAAGAAATCATCGTGTTTAGAATTTTCTGTCCTTTTTGATCATTTGAATTTGTTTCGAATTTCGAGTTTCGAATTTTTAAGTCTTCACTCTTTGTGACTCGTGTTTGGCGGCGCGCTTCCGTCCACCCATTGAAC
>DATIEH010000094.1:0-10239 GCA_035455905.1 Binatia bacterium
CGAATGTTCAGAAGTGATTATACAAACAAGAGTTAAAGTTCATCACCGGTCTCTCGACACGGAAGCGAGCACATTGTCAATAATCAGGATGAAATGCGCCATACCGGGTGTGGACCGAGAAAAAGAAATTTGATAGAGCGATTGCAAAACGACGAAGCTTCGAAGGAGGACGGGTTATGGACGTGACGAATTCGACGGTTCAACTCAACACGCAGGACGGCAAGATGGATGCGTATGTGGCGCAGCCGAAGGAGAGCGGGAAGTACCCGGGCATTGTCGTGATTCAAGAAGCTTTCGGCGTCAACAGTCACATCAAGAAAGTCACCGAGCGCATCGCCGCCGAAGGTTACGTTGCTATTGCACCCGATATCTTTCACCGCGAATCGGAGCGTCTGATTCCCTATTCGGATATGCCCAAAGCGATTGCCACATTGCAGCGAGTGGTGGATAGCAAGGCGATGGAAGATGTCGGCGCGGCGATTACCCATTTGAAATCGCAAAGCAATGTTAAGTCCGACGCCATCGGCGTGATCGGGTTTTGCATGGGCGGCCGGCTCACTTATCTGGCGGCGGCGCATCACGCCAAAGATGTGAAGGCGGCGGTGCCTTATTACGGCGGCGGTATTACCATGGGCAATCCCAGTCCGCTCTCCCGAACCGGCGAAATCAAATGCCCTATGTATTTGTTTTTCGGCGCGAAGGATCAGCTCATTCCGATGGATCAGGTCGGTCAAATCAATACTGAATTAACCACGAAGAAAGTTCCTTTCCAGATGAAAATTTATCCCGACGCGGGGCACGGATTTTTCTGCGACGAGCGTGGAAGCTACCACGAAGCCTCGGCCAAGGATGCGTGGGAAAAGACCAAGTCGTTTTTTGCTCAGCATTTGAAATAGGCGGGGCACACCGGCGAATCTTGGGGGGAGGGAAGAGATCGCTTTCCTCTCCCTTTTTATTTTTCCGGGGGTAAATTGACTTCGCTCATGGCGCGCAAAACAAAAAAAGAAATCGTCACATTGGGGCTCATCCAGATGAGCGCAGGTGAGAAGACCGAAGATAATCTCGCCAAAGCGATGGAAAGGATCGCCGCAGCTGCAAAAAAAGGCGCGCAGATCGTGTGCCTTCAAGAGCTCTTTCGTTCACGTTATTTTTGCCAGAGCGAAAACCAACGGAACTTCAGGCTTGCCGAATCGATTCCGGGACCAACGACCGAGGCTTTGAGCGCGCTTGCCGAGGCGCGACAGATCGTCATCGTCGCTTCGGTGTTCGAAAGAAGGTCCGCGGGGGTCTACCATAACACTGCCGTGATCCTCGACGCCGATGGCTCGATCGCCGGCATCTACCGCAAGATGCACATCCCGGACGATCCGCTCTACTACGAAAAATTCTACTTCACCCCCGGCGATCTCGGATTTCCGAGCTTTCAGACGCGTTACGCAAAAGTCAGCGCGCTTGTGTGTTGGGACCAGTGGTTTCCCGAAGGCGCGCGATCGGCGGCGTTGTCGGGGGCGCAAATTCTCATTTACCCCACTGCGATCGGCTGGATTCCCAATGAGCCAAAACTGATTGCCGGTCAGCAGCGCGACGCATGGGAACTGATTCAGCGCTCTCACGCGGTCGCAAACGGTGTCTACGTCGCGTCGGTCAATCGGGTCGGACGCGAAGGCCGAATCAGATTCTGGGGCAACTCATTTGTCGCCGGGCCCTTCGGCGAAATCGTCGCGCATGCTGACGGTGAGAGGGAAGAGATTTTGTTGGCAAGCTGCGATCTCGGCAGGACCGAAGAAATTCGCCAGAGCTGGCCATTTCTGCGGGACCGACGCATCGACGCTTACGGGCCATTGCTCTCTCGTTCGCTCGAGGATGACAAACGGCGTTGAGCAGTCAATCTCGTAGCATCTTAGATAACAAACGAGCGACGCCGCGCTCGCTCGGCTACTCAATGCCCGCGGAGTGGGCGGCGCACAGCGGCACATGGATTTCCTGGCCGGATAATCTGGAAACCTGGCCGACACAGCTCGAGTCGGTGCGCGACGTCTGGATCCAAATGATTGCGCTCCTGGCGCCGCACGAGCGTGTTTATGTTCTTGTCAATGACGAACGTTCGGAGCGGCAGGTTCGAGCGCGCCTGAAGATCGCACGGGCTGCGACGGACAATGTGACGCTTCTCAAAATTCCAACGATCGATGTCTGGATGCGCGACTACGGACCGACGTTCGTGACGCGGAGCGCGCCGGAAAATCCGCTTGCGTTCAATGATTGGATCTTTAACGGCTGGGGGCGCAAGTATCCTTCTTATGAGCTGGACGAGCGCGTCGCTCGCGAGCTTGCCTCATTTCTAAAGGTGCCGGTTTTCAAACACGAGATTGTCCTCGAAGGCGGCTCCATCGAGGTCAACGGCGCCGGCGCCTGCTTGACTACGGAGCAATGTCTTTTGAACCCAAACCGAAATCCGCAATTGACTCGCGCGGAGATCGACCTCTTTCTCAAGGACTCGCTGGGAGTCCGTCACGTGATTTGGCTCGGAGAAGGAATCGTCGGCGATGACACCGACGGCCACATCGATGATATCGCGCGGTTTATCGACTCGAGAATCGTGGCATGTGTGATGGAGACAAATTCGCGAGACGAAAATTATCGCTTTCTGCAAGAAAATTACGAGCGTTTGCAAAACGCTGTGGACCAAAACGGCGCTAAATTGTCGGTGGTAAAATTGCCCTGCCCCAAGCCTGTGTACGATCGCGGCACGCGCTTGCCCGCGAGCTATGCCAACTTCTATATTGCGAATGAGGTCGTGCTGGTGCCGATTTTCGACGACGCGCGCGACGTCGAGGCTCTCGGTGTTTTACAGGAACTATTCCCGAACAGAAAAGTGCACGGACTGCGCTGCAGTGACGTCGTCGCCGGATTAGGGGCGATCCATTGCGTTACGCAGCAGCAACCGCAGCCGCCTCTATGACGATCTTCGTTCCAACTCAGCAGCCCTCCGCGGAGTTCCTTCGCTGAAGCCCTTGACAATTTGTCGCACTCTCCTATTCTAGGCCGTGTTATGGGTCGACTTATCCAGCTCAACGAACTGCATCAGGCGCGCCGGCGCCGTTCGGAAAAGGTGAGCATGGAACAATGTGTGGAACTGCTGGAGTGGAATTTGAAAAAGAGCGTCGATGACTATTTCGCCGCTCCTCGTGAAGAGCGCTCGATGCGCGCAACGCAAATTCGTAAGCTCAGTGAAATCCTCGAATACGCTGTAAGGCTCCTCTGATTGGCGACGGTTCATTGTGGAACTGTCCACCTTCCTGCTGGTTTTTCTGCTCGTCATTCTCGCGCTGATTTTTCTCGGATGGCTGATTCTTAGCCGGCTCACGAATCTTTTCGAGCACAGTCCCGACCGACAATCGATGATGCTGATGCAGCAGCAAATAGGCGAGCTACGCGCGCAACTGAGCAACGCCCTCGATCATGGCGCTCAGTCGATCCAGCAACAGTTGGGGCAAATGATCGGGCACGTGAACGAGCGTTTGCGGGAAAACGCGGAAGTTTTGAACAGAACGCAACAAAGTTTGGGTGAAAGGTTGGACAATGCCGCGCGCGTCGTCGGCAATGTCCAACGAAGTCTGGGCGGCCTTGAAGAAGCGAACCGAAAAATTTACGAAGTCGGTAAAGATATCGCTTCGCTCCACGAAATTCTCCGAGCGCCGAAGCTGCGCGGCGGGCTCGGAGAGTTTTTTCTCGAGGACTTACTCGGGCAGATTCTGCCGCCGGATCATTTTGCTACACAACACTGTTTTCGCAGCGGCGACAAAGTCGATGCGGTGGTCAAGCTCGGCGCCTCGCTCGTGCCCGTGGATGCCAAGTTTCCTCTGGAGAATTTCAAACGGATGATGGAAGCTGCGACCGATGAGGAAAAAACCCGGGCGAAAAAACAGTTCATCGCCGACGTCAAAAAACACATCGATGCGATCGCGTCCAAGTACATCTTGCCCGATGAGGGCACCTACGATTTCGCCTTGATGTATGTACCGGCGGAAAACGTTTATTACGAGACGATTATTCGCGACGAGGCACCGGCGGAAAAAAGCCTCTGCCACTATGCCATGGCGCAGCGCGTCATCCCCGTGTCGCCGAATAGTTTTTACGCCTACCTCCAGGCGATCGTCCTTGGTTTGAAGGGAATGAAAATCGAAGATCACGCCAAGGAAATCATCCAGTATCTCGGCCGGCTGCAAGGCGATTTTACGAGATTTCGTGACGAGTTTGCCATTCTTGGTAAACATGTCGGACATGCTCAGGCGAGCTATCTGGCCGCTGACCGACGTCTGGAGCAATTCGGTCAGAAATTTCTCGTGGCCGACGGCAATCAACGGGAGCTCTTCGATTCCGATGGCCTGCCCGAGCGCAACAAGAGTTGAGTGCAGCCGAGGGGCGATAACGTGCACCTGAGTTTGTTTTCCCGCCTGACGATCGGCTATCTCGTGATCTTTTTGGTGGTGGCGATGGCGAGCGCGTCGGCGGTTCTTCAGCTCAGATATTTCCGCGATCTCACGGAATCGATTCTCAACATCGACAACCGCATGCTTGACCACGAGAAAATACTCGCAGATCTATTGTTGGCGCAAAGTCGGGCCGAGCAGAAATTTATCATCACGCGGGATGAGACCTGGTACCAGCAATTTGTCCGGCTCAAATCTGAATTCGACGGCCGCTTGCAAAGCGCCGTCGCTTTGAACGATCCGGCCGCCGCCTCGATCCTGAAGACGATTCAGCGCGACTCTGAGCGCTATCAGCAGCTGGTGGAGGACGAAGCGCGTCTGGTGCGCGCCAACAAGCGTTACCCGCAGGCGCAATACAAGTCGGACAAAGATAGTTTCGTCGATGCACTCCTCTCGGCGTGTGAGAAGCTGCGCCAGAACCAGCAGCGAGTGACGCACGCGAAAGTGGCGGATCTCGCCGCTGCGGCCGATCAAGCCGGTGAAACAGCGGTCATCATTGCGGCGAGCTGTCTATTGGCCATCATCACGATGTCGTTGCTCATCACCAAAAGCATCACCCGGCCGATCGAGCTGCTGAAGACCAGGACCCGGGACATTGCCCAGGGGAATTTCGCCGGCACTGTGTCGGTCCGGTCACCGCCGGAGATCGCTGAGTTAGCTGTGGCGATCGACCGGATGTCTGAAAAACTGCATGAGCTCGATCGCCTGAAGGCGGACTTCTTTGCTTCCATGTCGCACGAGCTGCGAACGCCGTTGACGTCGATCAAAGAGGGCACCGGCTTATTGCTCGACGGTGTCGGCGGCGAGACTTCGGAAAAGCAACGCAAGCTGCTCAGCATCTTGGCGGAGGAAAGCAATCGCCTTATTAGCGTGGTTAATTCGCTGCTGGATCTTTCTAAGCTCGAAGCGGGTATGATGGGTTATGATTTCGAAGTCACCGGCATTGATTCTTTGATCAAGCGCGCGGTTGCCGAAATCACGCCACTGCTCGAGGCCAAGCAGATCCGGTTTGAAAGCGCCGTGGGCCCGTCACTCCCGCAAGTGCGGCTTGACCCCGAACGCATTTTGCAAGTCTTGCGGAATCTGCTGGGGAATGCGGTCAAATTCACGGCGAGGGGCGGGCAGGTAAGGATTGCGACTAAGGCGGTGAATGGAAAACTGGAAGTTTCTGTGAAAGACTCGGGTCCAGGTATTGCGCCAGATAACTTGGTTTCCATTTTCGAAAAATTCAATCAGGGCAGTCGGCTCGGACCGCATACTCGGCAGGGAACGGGTCTCGGTTTGGCGATCGCCAAAAGCATCATTACAGCGCATGGCGGAAAAATATGGGCCGAGAGCGAGCTAGGCCAGGGCAGTACTTTTATTTTTGTTTTGCCTTGTTAATATCGGTTGCCGGCTGCTTGCTGCAGAATACGAGTCGGCAGCGTGAGTTGAGCGACGGACTCATCAAGGGTAACAATTTGCTGGCCCAAAACGATTTTGATGAAAGCTTAAAAACGTTTTATGAGGTTTGGACCGCAGCGCGGAACAAACCCCCTGCGGATGTTGCGATGTACAGCATGGGGCTGGTTTACGCTCATCCGCAAAATCCCAAGCAGGACCTGCAGAAAGCCATGTACTGTTTCGATCAAACCATTCAGAACAACCCGACCAGTGGTTTGGCGCAGCAAGCCCGCGTCTGGATCGCGGTGCTCCAGGACTCCGAAAACGCGCACGAGGAATTAGAGAAGAGCCGCCAGGAAGTCGAAAGATCGAAACAGGAGGCGGAAAGGAACCGTTTGGCGATAGAGAAGTCTAAACAGGACATCGAGCGATCTCGCGTTGAACTCGAGAAGAGCCGCCAAGAAATCGAAAAAGCGAAACAAATGATCGAAAAATCCAAACAGATCGACATCGAAATCGATCAAAAACGGCGTGAGCGGGGACGGTAGCAGAACATGTCAAAGGGACGCATTTTAGTTGTTGATGACAACCCGAACCTTCTCGAGCTAATTCGCATGAGGCTCGAGTCGGCTGATTTCGAGGTGACCGCTACGCCCGACGAGGAAAAGGCGGTTACGGCTTTGAGAGAACAGCTCTTCGATTTGTGCATTGTCGATCTGATGCTCACGAACGGCGACGGACTGATGCTGATGGAGCAATTTCGGGAGATCAATCCAGACGTGCCGACGATTATCTTGACGGCTCACGGCAGTATCGAAAATGCGGTCGACGCTATGCGGCGCGGCGCGTACAGCTATGTGACCAAGCCTTTTGAGCCGGCAGATCTCTTGCTCCAGATCGAACGAGCGCTGGAAAATCGCAAGCTCAATTCCGAGATCAAACGGCTCAAGGATATTCTCAACGAGCGGTTTGATTTTGCCAACATCATAGCCCGCAGCGGCAAAATGCGCGCGATTCTGGACGTCGTGGGCCGGATTGCGAAGCTCGATTCGACCGTGCACATTCAAGGCGACAGCGGTACGGGAAAGGAACTGATCGCCAAGGCCATTCATCTGGCGAGCGACCGAAAGGACAAGCCTTTTGTGGCTCTAAACTGCGCGGCGCTGCCTGAGTCGTTGCTGGAAAGCGAGCTATTCGGTCACGAAAAAGGAGCGTTTACTGGCGCTGTCAAAAGTACCCGCGGACTGTTTACGCAAGCGCATGGCGGCACATTGTTTCTGGACGAGATCGGCGACATGCCTCGGGCGACGCAATCGAAACTCTTGCGGGTGCTGCAGGAGCGACAGTTTTATCCAGTAGGCAGCGAGGTTCCGGTCGAAGTCGATGTTCGGGTGATCGTCGCCACGAACAAGGATTTAGAAGAGCAGGTGCGAAAGGGACTGTTTCGCGACGATCTCTTTTATCGCATCCATGTCATTCCGATCTATCTTCCGCCGCTGCGCGAACGCAAAGATGACATCATGCCGCTGGTGGAACACTTCCTGAAAAAGTACAGCGAACACATGAAAAAGGAAGTAAAAGGTCTGACGCCCGAAGCATTGCGCAAACTGATGATGCATGATTGGCCCGGCAACGTGCGTGAGCTCGAAAACACCATCGAATATGCCGTAGCGATGACGCAAAACGATACCTTGACCGAGGATTTTGTTCTGCAGGGCAAGAGTGGTGGTGGCGCGCCCGAGCGAGGAGCAAACATACTCCAAGAAAGAGTTGACGAATCAAGTGGAGGACTCCGGCCGCTGAAAGACGCCCGCGACGCCTTCGAAAGAGATTACCTCATCCAGGTTCTCTCGATGACGGAAGGGAATGTGAGTCAAGCTGCGAAAGTAGCGGGAAAGTACCGCGCCGATTTTTACGACCTTCTGAAAAAGCACGACTTAAAAGCCCACGAATTCAAGAAACCAAAGTTGGGCCTTCCAAACTGATTTTGCTGGTCACTTTCAGTAAATCAGCTGCAGTGTCAGACCCAGTAAACCCTACCCATTAGCCCTGGGGGATGACTCCTTCATGTGTGTAGGGAATAGCTGCACCCCCCTTCTAAAATGACGCTGCGTTGCGCATAAGTTACCGAGATAAAACGCAATGCTGTAATTATCTTGCTGGTATGATTTTTGGTTACACCGCTGGCCAGTGAATTTCTTGACCATTCTGCAATGTAAATGAACGCCATCGCGGACGATAGCACTCACATCCACTTCTTCGCAGGCACCCATAGCGCCAAATCAGGATTGCAAAACGAAGGGCACGATGAAATTGCGGCTTGGTTGAGGTGCGGAAATCTGATCGATTTGGAGGTGATGTCGATTAAAAGCGGTCGTCGTGGAAATCTGCGGAGGTTTCTGGGCTGAGTTGAGAAGGAAGCAGCGCGACGGCGAATACAGAACCTTGATGATTGCTGGAAAGCATTTTGTTGGGAAAAATAACGTTTACAAAGGGAGGCTTTATGAAAGGGTTTGCGTCGGTTGGGGTAAAGTATTTCCTAGGACTGGGGGTTGCGGGATCCATGTTGCTCAGTCAAGGCTGTCTTGCCACCCGTGATTGGGTGAAAGAGCAGGTGGATCCGGTCACCGGTCGGGTGTCGAAATCAGAAGGAAGGCTCGATCAGATTGACGGGCAGATTAGTACTCTAGGCAATCGAGTCGGTGGCATCGAAGGTAAACTCGGCCAGTTCGAGGGTCGCTTGGGGCAAACCGACGCCAAGGCCGATAAAGCGCTTAATGCGATCGCGAATCTTCGCCTGGAGCGCAAGGTTGTGATCGATATGAAGGACGGCGCTAACTTTGCCTTCAATTCGGCAAGTCTGCCGGCTTCCGCCCAGCGGGAAATCGACAGCTTTATGAGCGACCTCAAAGGTGATGCGACGGGCGAAAATGCGATTTTTGTTGTCGCCGGCCATACCGACAATGCCGGTAACGACGGATATAACTATGACTTGGGCAAGAAAAGAGCGGAAGCCGTGAGCCGGTACTTGATCCTGCAGAAAAAGGTCGACCCGATGCGGGTAACGCCGGTCTCGTATGGAGAGAGCACGCCCGTTGCTGATAATAGCACGCCTCAAGGCCGAGCGAAAAATCGCCGGGTAGAAATTCTTGTTTATCGTGAAGGAGTCACATCCGAGCCGGCGGTTGCCGCGGCACCCGCGTCTCAACAGCCAACGACGCCGCAAGCCCCATCACAGCGGCAATCCCAGCAGGAGACATCGAGCGACCGGTTGAGTCAGCGCTAAGCGATTCATCCAGATCGACGAGTGGCAGTTTGTAAAAAGGCGGAGCTCAGGCTCCGCCTTTTTTTATGAATAAAGACGATCGATGTAGCCGGAATCGTCCAGCTCGCGGACAAAATGCGTATCCCAGAGAGCAAGGGGGTTGTAGCGGGAAATTTCCGGATTGCGCCTGACGGCGAGCTGAAAAACGTTCGAGATCGCGTGTGGCGAGGGATACGGTTTACGCTCCAACGACTGAGCCCATTCGTCATAAAGCGTCTCGACTTCTTCGTCGGACTGCAGCTTCAGGATGGGGGAGGCATGTTCTTTCAGAATTTCCAGCGTTTCTTGCTTTCGAGTCAAAAAAAAGTGAATTGCGTCGACAAAACCCTTGGTGAGCAAACGCACTTCGCTTGGATGATCTTTGACAAAACTCATGGTGGTTGTCAGCGTGACGCCGCGAATCATCGGGATGGCGCGCACCGTAATGACGCGCGCGCCCGCTTTGGCAGCTCGGCTGTCGTGGGGAATTGTCACAAAGGTGCCGGCAAATTCGCCGGTCAGGACTCGCTTCCAGCGCTCTTCCGAGGAGCCGCGCAGCTCGACCATTTCGATATCGCCGCTGTCGACGTCCAAACCTTCCTGCTTGAGAAAAAGCCAGATATTGAGGCCGGCGTGAGAAGTGAGTTTGTCGGCGACAATCTTCTTGCCACGCAGATCTTGCACTGAACGGATCTCCGGCCGGACGACCAGCTTGTTCTCGGTCCAATTATTTGTCGCCTGAGCCAAGTGAACGAAGTCTTCGCCGTTCTTGAAATTTCTCACGTACAGGTTGTGATGATTGCCTGAAATCAGATCGACGTGTCCGTTCTTCAAGGACTCGACGGCTTTTTCACGAATCAGCTGCGGTGAGGTATCGACGCTGAGTCCGTTTTTTTCCCATGCGCCTGATTTTTCCGCGACCAGCCAGAGTGGAGCATGGGAATTGGACCGATAAATGATTCTGAGTTGATGCTTCGCCATGGCGTTACCTTTCTTCCGAGGCCCATCTTAATCGCAACGTTATCGGCGGATTGCCAGCCGAGGTCAATGACTCAAACGAAT
>DATIEH010000095.1:0-10007 GCA_035455905.1 Binatia bacterium
GCTGATTTGATGGCCCGGCTCGAGCAACTCGCGGCTGAAGATTTGTGTCGTGAGGATGCCGTGCTCGCTCCCGAAGAATACTTTGCGCTCGCCGGTTCTGGCAGCTTCGAGTTTCCGTCCGGTGATTTTTCCCGGTGATAATTTCGCTTGAGGAACGAGCCCGAGGGAAATCAAGCGTAAGCTCACGAGCTCGACGGGCTCGGTTTCGGCTTTGTGCCCGGAATTTTGTTCGTGCAGGGTGTCGAACCGGCCGCGCATCTCGACCAGATCGTGTTTAATCAACGGCGGCATCGGGCAGGGCACGGTCAACTCGTAGCCCTGGCCGGCGTAGCGGAGATCCATATAGGGTTCCATCTTGATCTCGTCTTCAGTGAAGCCTTCGCCGCGCAGTTCCGACTTTGCCTGCTCGATCAGCTGATGAAACAGACGATTGATTTCGTTCAGATCCAGTTCATCCAAGCCGACTAGCTTGGAGCGCACGTAGTCGTGTTTGACATCCGACATCAACAAACCCAGGGCCGAATGAACACCCGGTGTCAATGGCACCAGAACCGACGGAATCCCCAGATCCAGCGCCATTCTTCCGGCATGCATCGGTCCCCCGCCGCCGAACGCGACGAGTGTAAAGTCACGAATGTCGTAACCGCGCGCCGAAGAGACCGCTTTGATGGCTTCCTCCATCTTGACGTTGATGATTTTCAGCACGCCATCGGCGGCTTCGAGCAGATCGAGCTTCAACGGCTTGGCGATCTTTTCGTTTAGAATCTTTTCCGCTTTTGGCTTGTTGAGCTTCATGCGGCCGCCGAGGAAATGGTCGGGATCGAGAACTCCGGTGACAATATTGGCGTCGGTAATCGTGATGTTGTCGCCGCCGCGATCGTATGAAACCGGACCCGGGTCGGCGCCCGCGCTGTCGGGCCCGACCTGCAAGCCGCCCACGGCATCAATCCGCGCGATGGTGCCGCCGCCGGCGCTCACGGTATGAATGTCGAGCATCGGCAGGGCGATCGGACGCATATTGATTTTTCCCTGCGTCGTGATCACCGGGTTGCCCTGATGAATCAGCGCCACATCGCAGCTCGTGCCGCCCATATCGAAGGTGATGATGTTGTTGATGCCGACCCGCTCGCAGGTGCCCATGGATGCGATGACACCGCCGGCGGGCCCGGAGAGCACGGTGGCAACGGGTTTTTCGCCGGACCCCTTGAAGGTGGACACGCCGCCGTTGGACTGCATGATATAGAGCTTTGGCGTGGTCACGCCCATCTCGCGCATGCGCTGCTCGAGCCGGGTTAAATAATTGGCCATCACCGGTTGAATGTACGCGTTGATCACGGTCGTGCTAAGCCGGTAAAATTCCCGAATCTGCGGTAACACTTCATAGGAAAGCGAGAGCCGCGCTTCGGGAAATTCTGCGGCGAAAATTTCCTTGAGTTTGAGCTCGTGCGCCGGATTCAAAAAGGAAAAAAGAAAACAGACGGCAACCGACTGCACGTTTTTTTTCTTGAGTCGCCGCACGGCCTGAAGAGAAGCTTCGACGTCAATGGGTTTGAGCACATTGCCGCGAAAATCGGTGCGCTCGGGAATTTCTTCCGTGAGATAGGGCGGCGCGAGCAGTCGCGGCTTCTCGAAAAATAGATCGTAAGTGGCTGGACCATAGCCCCGCGTCTGTTCCATGACTTCGTAAATGCCGCGGAATCCTTGCGTGACCAGAAGACCGGTCTTCGCGCCCTTTTCTTCGAGCAGCGCGTTGGTGCCGACGGTCGTGCCGTGACAGAAAAACGATATGTTGCCGGCGGCCACGCCCTGGCTCACCAATTCTTTGACCCCATTCAAAACCGCCTGGAAAGGCTCTTTCGGTGTAGACGGAACTTTGGTGATCGTGATCTCGCCGGTATCTTCGCTGAAGAACACGAAATCGGAAAATGTTCCCCCGGTGTCGACCGTGACGCGGTAATTGGACATAACGTTTTCGTCTACCACCAAACTCACGGAGCTTCAATTCGGAACGATGCTTCGGCCGCGTATTCGCGCTACCGTGCTTGGAACTCGGGGATTAAGTCACCACGAAGTGATTCATGAGCTAACGCTCGCCTCTAGACGGTAACTAAGTTTGACTTCGATATTCCTGATTCGCGACTCTTCGGCAAGTCCGTCATTCCCGCATGTTTTTAGCGGGAATCCAGGCAGAATCCGGACTGGACCCCCGATTAATACATTTGGGGGTGACGCTTTTGTGAGTCGTCTGGTTCAATCACCGCGGTATTTTTCAAAAGAGACACAAAGCTCACAAAGGTTTAGTGATACATAACTTTTCCTTCGTGTGTTTCGCGTTCTTTGTGGTGAACACTAGTACGTCGCGCCAGGCGAGACTCGAGAGCTGCCACCTCAGAGGTTCTCGATCTGTACCGGCTCGATCGAATCAGCGGGTTCGAAGCGGAAAATTTTGCCGTAGAAGTAAAGCTCCGCGTCCAGTACGCGCCTAATGTTTTCCGCTTTGCGAAATCCGTGCTGCTCGCCTTCGAAGGTGAGATAGGCCACCGGCAATTTTTTCGCCCGCACGGCTTCGAACATTTTTTCGCTCTGGTTTGGCGGGACGACTTTATCTTCCAACCCCTGAAAGAGAATCATCGGGCAATTCAACCGATCGGTGAAATGGATCGGTGAGCGCTCGAGATAAAGATCGCGTCGTTCGGGATACGGACCGATCAGGCGATCAAGATACCGGGATTCGAATTTGTGGGTATCTTTGGCGAGCGCTTCCAAATCGCTAACTCCATAAAGACTGGCGCCGGCGGTAAAGGTGTGGCGGAACGCGAGCGCGCAGAGGGTCGTGTAACCCCCGGCGCTGCCGCCGCGGATCGCCATGCGGTTAGGATCGACCTCGCCACGGAGGACGAGGTGACGTGCGCCGTTGAGACAGTCGTCGACATCCACGATGCCCCATTGCCCATTGAGGCGTTCTCGGTAAGCCCGGCCGTATCCCGAGCTGCCGCCATAATTGACATCGAGCACGGCAATGCCGCGGCTGGTCCAATACTGGATCGAATATTTTAACGATGCCGAGCTCGACGAAGTCGGTCCTCCGTGGCTGATGACGACCAGTGGCGGTTTTTCGTTGCGGGGCGCCGTATAGTCAGGATGCTTCGGCCGATAAAAATACCCGTAGGCCGTTAAACCGTTCTCGGTAGGAAATTCGATCGGCTGAGGCTCGGAGATATAGCTCGCATCGACTTCGCCGGTGCGTGATTGACGCAGAACTTGCCATTGATGAGCGCGCAAATTCCACAAGACAACTGAGCTGGAACTTGTCGGCGAGGCGCCGATAAAGATTGCTCGATCGCCGGTACAGTGGACTTGTGCAATCCCGGTGAACGGCGTCTCAATTTGACGCAGAGTCCCTGTGTCGGTCTCCAGTATTGCGAGGTAATCGCGACCGTTTCCCGTGTAACTGCAGACGATGGTTTTTTCGGATGCAAAGTCGAACAGACGGGTACCGAAAACCCAGTGAGGGTGTCCGAACTCCGCTTGCATCGAACAGAGCGCTTCGATTGCGCTTTGTCTGCGCCGGTAGAGATTCCACCAGCCCGTGCGATCGGAGACAAAATAGAGGTCGCCAGCGGGTGACCATTCCGGCTGGCAGATCGACTCATGCTCGCCGCCGGCAATTTTCTGTTTCTCGACAATAGAGCCCTTGTCATTGAGCTTACCGAGCCAAAGTTCCGTGCCGTCCCACGGCATGTTCGGGTGATTCCAGGTAAGCCATGCGAGCAGTGAGCCGTCGGGGCTCAGGCGCGGCGAAGAATAGAAATCGTTTCCGGACACGATGACGGTATCGTCTCCTCCGTTCAGGTCGATGCGGACCAATGTGTTGATCGGTTCATCGCTGCCACTGTGATCTTCGCGTACAGAGAATAGAACACTCCTGCGCCTGTCAATTTGACCGTCCGCATAACGGAACGGCGCTTGAGCCGTTAGAGGGGTCGGCTCCCGACCAAGTTCTTGGTGATACAGACGCTGGTCGGTGAAATTAGAAAAAACAACTAGTCCATCGGCAACCGCGTAGTCGCCGCCGCCGTATTCGTGCACGCGGGTGCGCGCGTTGAAACCAACAGGTGTGACATCGCTGATTTTGCCATCAGCCGAGCGGCGAACGATTACTTTTCTGCCGCCTTCCTGCGGGCGGCGCTCGATCCAATAGGTGCTCTCCCCATCCATACGTACTTGCTCCAGTCCGATCTCACCCCCGGCGACCAGATCGGCTGTGATCGGTGACTTCCAAGAACCGTATGGGGAAGTGATTGGAGACATGTCTCAGATGATCCTGTGTGATTTTGCTAGAAACGAGTTCCCGTCATTCGGCGGACCGGAATCCATCCTTTAGAACTTCTTCTCTTAATTCAAAGGCTCTCGATAACGGCTTTCGCCGGTATGATTAATACGAAGAAACACTTAGCCGATTCACAGCCAATGAAGTTAAATCAAGTCTTCGCGCTGATTCTGAGCACCTGCTCTGGTCATGACAATGCTCCGCTGCTCGATGTATCCGGATCGAGTTTTCGCTTCCTGAGAAGGACCTCTTTTCTCCGAAAAGCTAAAACACCAGTCTCATTCGCTCAGAAATGCTCGAATCGCTTTGTGCGCCATGGCTGGGTTGGTTGCCAGGTAGTGATGTCCTTCTCCTTCAAGCACGACGAGCTTGGAATTGGGAATTGTTTTCGCGAGATGATGAGCGGCATCGTAGTGCGTTCGATCGGTTGCGCCGTGCCGCTCGTCATCGCCGACCAGCACCAGGGTTGGAACGCGAATTTCTTTTAGACGTCCTGTATGGTCGTGTTCCTGACGCGCAAGAACAAAGTAAAGATAATTTTCCAGAGGCGCGATGCCGGACATTCTGACTCGGAGAAAGTTTTCGATCAGGTCGGGATGCGCCGCAACGAATTCCTTGGTCCAGCCGGTTTCGATGGTGTGCTCGCGGATGTAACCCTCGAAACCGAGCCGCACCATATCGCGGCACATCGCGAGGGGAATGCCATGTGCGCCGGGATGAGAGCTGCCGCTGGAAGACAGGATCAATATCTTGACCTTGCGCGGATAGTCGAGGGCGAGCAGTTGCGCCACCACGCCGCCCATGGAATGGCCGCAGACGATCGCTTCCTCGGCAGCCAAATGATCGAGCAACGCCGCGGCATCGTCGGTGAACATTTTGATGGAGTACTTCTGTATCGTCTTGCTCGATTTTCCTGTGCCGCGGTAGTCAAACACAATCACCCTGTGATCGCGCGAAAATTCGGGGATCTGGTGAAATTTCCATGCCTGATGATCGAGACCCGTGACGCTACAGAACAAAAATGGCGGACCATTGCCGTGAACCTCGTAGTAGATCTCCGCGTCCTCGCGTTTGAGAAAGGGCATAAATTCTTCTTTCGATGGCACGAGTCGGATCGTGCGTTAGATTACAGCTTGGCGCCGTACGTCGCAAAGGCGCGATCGATAAAACCGCTTTCATCCAACCTGCGCATGATCCGATTATCCACCACATCATCAACCTTTACCTCGGCGATTTTCGGATTTCTCGGCTTGAGAAGTCGTTGCAGATTGCGCATTCCTTCCAATGAAGCGAAAGGTTTGCGATCGATACCCCGCAGCATGTCAGAGTAGCCTTCTTCCGCGGCTTCCGCATTGACCCGCAAACGCCGCATCAGTATTTTGATCACGACGGGTTTGTTTTTTGGCGCGACGGCGAAGGCGATTCCTTCGATTTCACCCTTCAAGTAACCTTCTGCCACGTCGGGATATTTTTGCAAAAAGGCGCCCGGCACGACTGTCGACTGGCTGACCAATGGCTGTTTCAGCTCGCTGTACTCGGCGAGAATATTCATGCCTTTTTGCTTTAGGATCTTGCTGTAAACGCTATCGACGAACACGACATCGACAACGCCCGATTCCAGCGCCTGGGATTGTACGCCCTGATCACCGGTCGATTGTAAGAGAATCTGATCGCGCTGGACATCGAGGCCGAATTGTTCGAGCCAGAGCATAGCGCCGATCCAGGTGCCGCCGCCCACGCTGTTGATGGCAAGTCTTTTGCCGCGGAGATCTTCAGGCCTTTTGATATTCGGCCGAGTCACCACATCGTAGGAGTTGCGACTGGAAAAGGTCGCCAGCATCTTTATATCGTGCCCTGCTGCGACTGCGGACAAAACCGCGGCGCCTGCCGTGCGGCCGATCTGAATGTCTCCCGCCGCCATGCCGGTGACGAGATTGGCGCCGTTGCGGAACAGTACGGGCTCGGATTCGATGCCGTATTTCGCGAAAAATCCCTGGTCCCGGGCGACCCAAAGAGGCATCAGGCGCGGCGTGGTCGATGCGTAACCGATCACGAGCCTAGACGGCGCATTGGCAGAAAAGCCCAACTGGGCGCACCAAATTTCGATGACCAACGCGATAAGGATCGGTAGTAACTCTTTGCGCAGCGCGCGCATCAGGAAATTTCCTTTCTTTTTTGATGCCTGAAGCCTTATTTCAGGCTGATCCCCTGTGCGGCATAGGCGCGGTCGATGAAGCCGCTATCGTCGAGCTTGCGCATGATACGGGCATCGATCACTTCGTCGGCTTTGATCTCGCCGATTTTCGGCGTGCGCATCTTCAGCATTCTTTGCACATTGCGCAGGCCGTCCAGCGAAGGAAAGGGTTTGCGGTCGACGCCCTTGAGTAGATCCTGATAGCCCTCCTCGGCGCCAGGGGCGTCGGTTCTTAGCCGCTTCATCAGCATTTTGATCACCGCCGCTTTGTTTTTCGGCGCCAGCGCGAACGCCAGAGCTTCGATTTCCGCCTTCAAATAGCTTTCGACAATGTCCCCTCGTTGATTGAGGAACACATGCGGCACGACCATCGCCTGGCCGACGATGCGTTGGTTCAGGTCGGAATATTCGCCGAGAATGGTGAAGCCCTTTTGCTTCAATTTCTTGCTCCAAACTCCATCGAGTGCGGCGGCATCGGCGATGCCGGTGTCGACGGCTTGCGCCTGAATGTTTTGATCGCCAAGCACTTGCAGCAGGATAGTGTCGCGCTGCGCATCCAAGCCGAAATGTTCGAGCCAGAGCAGCACCCCCATCCAGGTTGTGCCGCCGATGCTGGTCAGCGCGATTTTCTTACCGCGTAAGTCTTCTGCGCGTTTGATGTTCGGTCGTGCGATAAAGTCGTAGGTGTTGTGGCTGGAGAAAGTAGCGACGAGCTTGAAGTCGTGACCGGCGCCAATCGCGGCCAAAGTTGCGCTGCCGCCGCTCCGGCCGAGCTGAATGTCGCCGGACGCGAGCCCCGCCACTAAAGTCGGGGCGCCGCGCAGATAAACCTGCTCCACCTGCAGACCGTATTTGGCCAGATATCCCTGTTCCTCGGCCAACCAAAGCGGGCTAATACGCGCGTTCAGGGCGGCGTAACCGACGATCAGTTTAAATGGTGCTGGGGCCGCCGAAACGTCAACGGAATGGCTGAGCAATACGAACGTGATGCCGAGAAAAGCGACCAATAAGTTTATGTCTGCACTCCACGAGTGTTCCCTCATTTAGACCCCGCGTGATCCGTTCCAAGTAACTACTCTTGTCTAGCCCACCGACGGTGGAATCGTCAATCAACTCTCAAGCTTGAGGCCGACCTTCGATTCTGGGTCTGGAGAGATTCAGTCGCGAAACTGGACCAACCATGCGTTGATAATCTCAACGAACTCTCGTGTGTGACGGTTATAAAAGTGATTGGCGCCATCGACCAGCCTGCAAGTACCCTTGGCGCCGACCGCCGCGACGATCTCCTGGGCATACTCATAGAAAAATTTGGGTTCCGCGCCTCCGACCAGAGCGAGCAGGGCGCAGCCAAGCCGCTTGGCATAGGGCCGGCAATCGTTATTGTCGTCGCGGCCGTATTTGTTGACGTGCGTGCGCGCTGTGAAGAGTCCGGGCGTGGCCCCGACTCCCATAAACAACAATTCGTCGCCTTTACCTTCAGCGACCAGCGCTTCGGCTTTGTCCATCAATTCGCGAAAACCCGCTTGGCGCGCGACCCGCTCTGAGTAAAATTGCCGCGGCGCCGAGCAGGAGACGATGCCGACAACATCTCGGCGCCGCCGGGTACCCTGGTAAATGATCGACTTGATCGCGCCGAGGCTGTGCCCGATCAACACGAAGCGGCGGTAGCCTTGCTTCCGCAGAAATTTCAGAGCGGCGTCGAGGTCCGGCAAGCAATCCTCGAGAAGCTCGTAAGCCGATCCGCCAAACTTGGTGAGATTGCCCGCGCGGGAGATCCAGTCGTGGCCGCGAGTGTTGATGACGAAGCTATGAAAGCCACGCGCCGCAAGTTCCTGCCCGAAAACCGAGAGCGGCGGCAAATAGAAATTCATCGCGACGCCGTGCACGAACAACAGCGCAAGATCATCTTCCTGAGTTTGCGGTGTGAACAACAAACCGTGCAACCGCTCGTTATCGTGGGTTTTGAATGTGCAAAGTCGCGTGTGAAAACTCATCGATGTTCGCGGGAGAATCGGAGCGGATTCTATCCTTAAGGCAAAGACTGTCAAGGCAGAGATGGAAAGGAAGGCGCGATAAACCGAACCCGAAGAGAACAGATGAATGGGTGCCGGGTCTTCGCCCGACGTGGCCATGCGCGGCGATCGCTACTTGACGCCGTATTCGGCGTAGAGTTTTTCGAAGAAACCACTGTCGTCGAGTCTTTTGACGATGCTTGTGTCAACCAGAGATTCGACTTTGATGTCACCGATTTTCGGGTTTTGCGTCTTCAAGAGGCGCTGCAATGTTCTCATCGCCTCCATGGACACATAGGGCTTGCGATATTCTTCCAGACGGACGAGGGTGACGACATCTTGGTAAGCCCCCTCGGCGGGCGCGATGTCGGTCATCTTGAACTGCTTCATGATCGTCTCCAGCACGGCGGGCTTGTTCTTTGGACTTGCGATGAACACCATGCCTTCCACCAAAGCTTTCATGACGTTCTGCAGAATTTCCCCGTTCTGTTGTAAATAAGGTCTTTCAACCAGAACGGTCATGCCGACGGACGGCAGGCGGGTCTGTTCGCAGCTACCTAAAACCACAAAGCCTTTTTCGGCGAGCCTGCGGCTCAGATATCCGGGTACGACGGTGGCATCGATCAAGCCAGTCTCGAGCGACTGGCTCAATACCGTCACGTCGCCGATGACGATCATTTGAATGTTGTCGCGCCGCTCGTCCATGCCGAAATGCTCCAACCAAACGGTCGCGGTCTTCCATACGCCGCCGCCCAAGCTTTGGACGCCGAACCGTTTGCCGCGCAAATCTTTTGCGCTGGTAATCCCGGGGCGCGCAACGAGATCGAGATTTTCACGGCTGCTCAGGCTGGCGATGATCTTCATGTCGCGACCGCCGACGGCGGCAGCCATGGCGGTGGTCGCGCCGCCGTACGCGATTTGTGTGTCGCCCGATACTAAAGTGGCAATCTGCGCCGGATTGCCGCGGACCCAGACGGTCTTGGCTTTAACGCCATACTTGGCGAAAAAATTCTGCCGCGCGGCGACCCAGAGAGGAATGGAGGAGGTGCTCATGCTCGCATGGGTGATGATCAGCTCGCCGGGAGCGGCGAGCGTCAAATCGCGAGCGCCCGTCCAGAAAACCAGCCAAAAAATGATGATCAGATAAGTTCCAGAGCGGAATGTTGTCATTTCAACCTCGGCTGCTCGAAAACCTATGCCGGACTATAGCGTCAATAATTTTAACCGCGCAAACATTATGGGACACAATTGCGGACAGAGTTTTAAGTGGATCAGCCGAGAAACATTTCTCACCCTGCGGGTTCGAGGTGACACGCCTACATACGACGACGATACCTCGCGCATTGTGAATTGTTATTCCAAGCGCGAGGAATCTTTCCTATCCGTTGGGAATTTGGTGCTGGGCAAATTGGAACGACGAGTTCTTGACATACCTGATCATTTTACTTAGGATCGGCTCATTCCAAGAAGG
>DATIEH010000096.1:0-2786 GCA_035455905.1 Binatia bacterium
TCTCATGTGCCGCGAAGTCGCACGGCTCATGCAAAAACAGCGAGCCGGCCGAATTATTAATACGGCATCAAACTACGGCGTCACCGGGTCGGCATTTCGCGCGCCCTATTCGGCAGCAAAAGCCGGAATTGTAGGGTTCACGAAGAGCTTGGCCTTGGAGCTCGCGCCGGATGGAATTCGCGTCAACACGGTGGCGCCGGGACCGACGGACACGCCGCGGGTCATGGAAAAAGAGACTCCGGAGGCGCGCCGGCAACGTTGGTCTTCAGCGATCCCGCTCGGCCGCACTGCCCAACCCGAAGACCTCGCGGAATTGTATTATTTCCTGACCACGCCGGAGAGCGCGGCGATTACGGGGCAGCTCTTTCATTGCAACGGCGGGTTAATTTAAAGACGTTGCCTTAGACGCAAAACGTAAAAAGCTGATGATATCAATCGGATGCAGTGTCTTTCGAAATCCTTCCGGAGAGATCTCTACCACGTTCGAGATGACAGATTGCTGAATCCGCCTTTATAGGTTGTTAAATGCGATTACAGAATCGAGTCGCAGTGATCACCGGGGGCGCCCAGGGCATCGGTCGCGCGATTTGCCTGGGCATGGCACGCGAAGGCGCGAAAATCGTCGTCGCAGATCTACAGGCTGACAAAGCCAACACGGTCGTGGCTGAGGTCCAGGCGATCGGAGCCGAAGCGATTGCCATCGAGGTGAATGTTGCAAACGAGATGTCAGTGAAACGGCTAGCTGATCGAACCTTCGAGCGTTTCGGCCGGATCGACATTCTGGTCAATGATGCGGGGGTCTACTTGAAAGCGCCGGTGGTGAACAAAAGCGAAGAAGATTGGGATCGCACGATCAATGTAAATTTGGGGGGCAATTTTCTTTGCGCCCGGGCATTCGTCCCCGCCATGCGCGAACAGAAAAGCGGCAGAATCATCAGCATTGCCTCATCGATCGCCCATACGGGCGGCCGAGAATTTGCCGACTATGCCGCGTCTAAAGCGGCCATCATCGGTTTCGTCAAGGCGCTGGCGCGTGAGCTCGGCCCAGAAAGCATTACCGTCAACGCAATTTGTCCCGGCTCGGCGAATACTGACATGCCGCGCCAGCACCGGACGGAGGAAGAGACGATGGCGCGTTTGCGCTCTACCCCTTTGGGTCACGTGCTCGAGCCGGACGATATCGCCGGGCCGATTATTTTTCTCGCGAGCGATGCTGCCGCGTATATCACCGGGCAGGTCTACAACATCAATTGTGGGACGGTCATGATTTAGATCCACGATCGTGCCGCTGAGCGTTAACGAAACAGAAAACCGGTATGGCAAAATCTGCATCAGATTTCGGATTCGTCGAATGCGCCGATCTCATCACCGAGCAACACTACGGCCGTGCCCTAAAATTTTTTCAGCTCGCGGTCAGTCGTTTTCTTGAATCGAAGAGCACGCCGAAACGAACCGAAATCGCACGACAACTCCTGCACATCGGTGCGGTCTTAGAAGAGACGCTTAAGAAAGCCTACGGCGACAGCTGGGAGCAGCAAATTCCGCAATTTGTGGACGAGGAACCCGAATCGAGCTGTGCCTTCTGTGCAAAGGGACAGCACGAGGTGCGGCGGCTTATCGCCGGTCCTACGGTGCAAATTTGCGATGAGTGCGTGGAGCTTTGTAGCAGTATTCTCGCGGATGAATCGGAAAACAAAAAGGCTGTCTCGCTGCGCAAACAAGAGCGCCTTTGCGGAATTTGTATGGAGTCCCGCGACGCAGACGAACTGATTTTTTTGCCCCATGCCGCCTATATGTGCCCGGGGTGTTTGGAAGAGCTGCAGGTCGTGCGCGACCGCCGCAATGAGAAGTAAGGTCCGCAAAAATCGAAAGGACAGATGACCATGGTCTACGACTGCTGGCGCGGTATGGTGGGGATCATCAAACCGACCAAGGGGTCGGGCTCACTGGTCGAGTTGATCAAGCTGCTGCCCGAAGGGATCGGCGTGATCCCGCTTTTTAATCACGTGCGCCATGGCACGATAGAAGAGTTTCAGGGGGCAATTCCGGCGTATGAAGAAAAAATTGCCGAATTGGCACAAGACAAAGTTGATCTGATTCATCCCGCGGGAACGCCGCCTTTTATGCTGCTCGGTTACAAAGGCGAGGCGGAGATGATTGTGAAATGGGAAAAGCGCTTCGGCATTCCGGTCTTCACTTCGGGGACCAATCAAATTGCCGCAATGAAGGCGCTCGGGATAAGAAAATTTGTCGGTATCGGCTATGATTTTGAAGATACCAGCATAGTGGCGCGCTACTTCACGGATGCCGGGTTCAGCGTTTTGTCATTGGAAAAGCTGCCCGGGCCGTGGGAAGAAGTCGGAAGACTCTCATCGAAGGACATTTATTACCAGGCGAGAAACCTGTTTTTGCGCCATGGCGATGCGGATGGGATTTATTTTCAGGGCGGTAAACTGCGCATCCTCGATATCGTCGAGCCGCTCGAGCAGGACCTCGGCGTCCCGGTTATTCATCCCGGCCTGGCGCAATGTTGGGAAATTCAAAAGCGGCTGCAT
Organism: Binatia bacterium; assembly: GCA_035455905.1. Classification (GTDB taxonomy): domain Bacteria; phylum Desulfobacterota; class Binatia; order UBA9968; family UBA9968; genus DP-20. The sequence goes on from DATIEH010000096.1 coordinate 2,556, forward strand.
GTGCGACAGCCGGTAGCAGGGTACGGCCGCTTAATGGCTGATTTGCCATGACTGGCTTTTCAAGCACACAGAGTCAAACGGTCTTCCGGTAGGCTATCGCTCGCGCTCGCCGATCTCTTAATCGGCGGGAAAAATTTTTCTTCCGGTGCCTTCCTCTTCGAGGCTGATGGCTTTCGTCGGACAGACTTTTGCAGCGAGCACGATCTTTTCGTCGGCGTCGGCCTTGGGATC